>NZ_JAGHEW010000136.1 GCF_017889095.1 Thomasclavelia sp.
GAGTGAATTATTAGGACATTCAACAATTTCAACAACAATGAATTTATATGTTCATCCAACTATTGAATATAAAAAGGAGCAGATTAATAAAATTCCTAAATTTTAAGTCGCAGATTAGTGTAATCTATGACATTCATTATTTTTTATGGCTAATTTTGTGAAAAAAGGATAGGAAATATGTACTGGTATTCGATTCAAGATAAATCTAATTCATTAAAATCATTGATTAATTTCTTTAATCAGCAAACAGATACTTATGCATTTATTCCTAAAATAGAAAAATGGTTTAATGTAAAAAAGGTTAAAAAATATGTAGTTAAGGAAATGTACCCTGATTATATTTTTGTAAAAAGCTGTTTGAATGAAGATAAATTTAAAGAAAAGTATCAAAGGTTTTTAAGTGATATTAATAGTTTAGCTAGTTTGGTTAAACAAGGTGATTCTTTGGTTATGGATAAAGAGATACAAAGTATTTATGAATGTTTATTTAATGATAAAGGAGTTATTGAACATTCAATTGGAAATATTGTTGAATCGAAATTAATTATTGATCAAGGACCAATAAAAGGATTAGAAAAATATGTAATCAAGATCAATCGGCATCATCGCTTTGCTTTATTACAGTTAAATGATGGCTATTTAAAAGTTCCTTTAGAAGTGGTTAGTAAAAGTTAGAATGAGGATAAGTGATAAATAATAGGATGAATTATTATGTATTATACTGTCAGACATTGAAAACTGAAAAAGTATGTTTAAGACTAAATAAAAAAGAAGGCATACATGCTTTTATACCACGAATTGAAAAATACATCAGGGTAATTGATACCATTACTTTGCAAGTTATGTTTCCTGGTTATTTGTTTATTAAAACAGAATTAAGTCAAAAAGATTTTGATTCATTGTTATTTTTGATGAATGATGAAAAAGATGGCATTATCAAAGAATTAAAGAAAACTGGTGTTTCAGCTTTAACTAATAATGAAATAGATTTATTAAAAAGATTATTAGATGATAATGCAGTCTTAAAGATGTCTGAAGGATATAAGGAAAATGGTAAAACGATTATTACTAAAGGACCATTATTATCTTTCCAGGATGACATTATTGATACTGATAAAAGAGATATGCTTGCTGTATTGAGAGTAAAATTTCTAAATAGAAATATTAAAGCAGGCCTATTATTTAAGCAAAACAAGTAAGATATTGCGTGTGGGTTCTCTGCCTTTATCTATTGTTTGAATATATCAAGATAGTCTGATATAAGATAATTTATCGGATAGGGGAATCATTATCAAAAATAAGAAAGTATATTTTTCCATATATAGAAATATATATGGCTTTTTTTATATTTTAAGTGAGAGGGGGAAAAGAAAAACATGGAAGGTTTAAGCCAGGAAACTGAAAATTATAGTCTGTTAAAAGAAAAGACGGAAAAATGTATTTTATGCGGAAGTGAAACCAATGTTTCAGTTGATCAGTATATTGGTTCAAGAAAGCATTATATAGCTGGGGCTGGTCAGCTATGTGAAAAATGCTTTAATAATCTTTACCGTAACAAAGAAAAAGAAGCTGGCTTTGAAGCAGATATCAATGAACAGTATTTTTATGATCAGATTCAAAAATATAAAAATACAGTAAGCTATAAAAATAAATACGGATATGAACTGTTTAGACGTCTAATAGACGTTGTTTTTTGTTTAGTGGCTATTATTCCAGCAATAGTATTAATTGCAATATTCGCTGTAGCAATAGTAATAGAATCACCAGGCAATCCAATCTTTTCACAGACAAGAGTTGGAAAGAACGGAAAGTTTATCAAAATACATAAACTAAGATCAATGAGATTAGATGCAGAAGCAAACGGACAAAAGTGGGCAGATAAGGAAGATCCAAGAATTACCAAAGTAGGAAAAGTAATCAGAAAATATCGGATTGATGAATTACCACAGTTACTGGATGTATTTCTAGGAAGAATGTCATTAATAGGACCAAGACCTGAAGTACCGGTATTGACAAAAAGATTCAATATAGAAAATCCGGGATTTGTAACGAGGCTGATGGTAACACCGGGATTATCAGGATGGGCACAGGTACATGGAGGATATGAGATCACACCAAAAGAGAAATGGAAATTGGATAATAAATATATAGAAGAGAGAGGTTTTAAAATGTATTTTAAAATCTTTTATTTAACAGTAAAAACAGTACTAACTGGGGATGGTGCAAGATGAACAGTTTCTCATGTAAAAATTTTAGCAAGGAGAATATATAGTAATTGTATGAAAAAAAAGATATTAATAATGATGTCAACTTACAATGGTGAAAAGTATATAAATAAACAAGTTGATAGTATTTTAAACCAAAAAACATGTTTAGCAATTAATTTGTTAATTAGAGACGATGGTTCTACTGACAATACACCTGATATTTTAAAAGAATATGCAAGTCAATATAAAAATATAGAAATTGTTCTTGATAGGAATATAGGATGCAATAGAAGTTTTTTTAAATTAATACAATTAGCTAAAGATTTCGATTATTATGCATTTAGTGATCAGGATGATATTTGGTTAGAAAATAAAATACAATCTGCTATTAATGAAATAGATAAATTAGATTCCAATATACCTATTTTGTATGGATCTTCTTCGTATATTATGAAGAATGAAATTAGTACCGGAAAAGAAACTAGAAAAAAAATTCGACCAATAAATTTTTATAATACAATTATTCAAAATTTTTTACCCGGACATTCTCAGGTTATGAATAGGGCAATGATTGATATACTAAAACAATCTAAAAATATAAATTTCGATAAAATATATATGTATGATTATTGGATTTGTAATGTAGCAGCCATTTTTGGAAATATAATTTTTGATAATAATTCGCACACTCTATATAGAATGCATGATCAGAACGTTCTTGGGTATGGTAATAATAAAATCAATTGGACAATAAACAGATTGAAGAAAGTGCGTAAAGGAGAGTTAACTAAACAGGCAATTCAGATTAATTACTTTTATGAATATTATAATGATCAGTTATCAAATGAACAAAAAGACGAGATAGAGAATTTTCTCAAAGCAAAAAAAATTTTTTATAAAAGAATAAATTATGCATTATCATCAAAATTCTATAGACAAAGTAAATTGGAAACTCTTTTATTTAAATTACTGTATATTTTTAAGCAGTATAACATATGAAATCTTTTGAAGGAGAGAGAAAATGGATATTAGAATTAATATAGGTGGCATAGTTACTTTTAATCCCAATATTTTGGAATTAGAAAAAAATATTAAAGCAGTATATAACAGTTTAGAGGTTTTAATAATTGTAGATAATGGATCAACAAATATAAAAGATTTAAAAGAATTATTGTTAAATTTTGAAAATATAATATTGATAGAACTAAACGAGAATAAAGGAATAGCTTTTGCTTTGAATGTCATTGTTTATAAGGCAAAAGATTTACAATATGAGTGGGTATTATTGTTGGATCAAGATAGCATTTGTGATGAAAAACTCATGGAAAATTACAAAAATTATTTAACGAAGAATTTAGATGACAAAATTGCATTATTGACACCTTTTATTATAGATATAAATAAAATATCATTTGAGGAATATAAAGGTTATAAATTGCCTACTACTTCCAAAGTTTCTTTTGCTATTACTTCTGCTTCCTTAATTAGAATAGATGTATTTGAATATATAGGAGGATTTGATAATGACTTATTTATTGATTGTGTAGATATAGATTACAGCAAAAGATTAGAGTTAAATGATTATAAACAAATTAGAATTAATACTACATATTTACTACAACAAGTAGGAAAAGCAGAAAAAACTAGGATATATCGAATTCATAAAGATAATGCTGGAAGTTTGACAATTCAACCTTATTATAGAACAAATCACTCACTTACAAGGCAATACTATATGGCTAGAAATAACATAATAATTGTAAGAAAGTATTATCGAGGATTAAGAAAGATAAAGAAATATTTATTTGTATATTGCTATCTATTAGCAAAAGTTTTAGTAGAAAAAAATAGAATTAAATTGTTTAAAACTCAAATTAAAGGAATTTTAGATGGATATAAATATCCCACTATTTGTTATCGGAAGGGATGTTCATATGAATAATATTATTCAAAATAAAATTATTAAAATGAGTATTTTAAAAGCTAAAATATATAATGTTCTTTCATTTTTGTTATTGTGGATATTCTTTGGATTTAATACATATAATAGCGATTATAGAAATTATGAAACAATATATAATATTATTGCAAGAACTGGTGATTATTATTCGTCTAATATCGAGATTGGTTTTAAATTTATAATGAAAGTTTTTTCAAATTTGAACTTTAATTATCAGGAATTTTTAATATGTTATTCATTTATATGTTTACTGATTTTTTTTAAAGGAATTTCTAGATTTACAACAAAGCCATATGTGGTTATGATTATCTTTTTCTTTTATCCTTTTTTTCAGTATATCTTGGCGATTAGATTAATGATGTCTTTAAGTCTACTTATAAATGCGGTATATTATTTGAAGGAAAAAAGTTTGAAAAATATTATAATTTACTGTGCTTTGATTATCATTGCTTCTTTATTTCATCAAACTGCTTTTGCTTACATTTTGTTATTAATGATATTTATGAATAGGAAATTAGTTAAGCTGTGTTCATTAGTAACGACTTTTTGTTTTTTAATAATCCTTTTCATACCACAAGTTATACAATTAATAGGTAGAGTATTCCCAAAATTTTTAATATATATGAATGATGGAACGAATCCGGCAACTATTTTTGTCATTATTATATATTATATTGTCATTCACTTTATCTTGAATTATTCAAAATTAGAAGTAGTTAGTGAACATAAAAGTGATTCTGAATTAATAAGAAAGATGTATTCTATTATGATTGTATTCATTCCATTGATGTATTTTAGTATGGACTTTTTCAGATTGATTACAAATACAATGGTATTCATATACATATATTTTAGTAATCTAAAGTTAATTATCAATGGGTATACGACACAAAAGAAATGCATAGTTTGGAGTATGTTTATCATTTTTTTAATAGTACAAAATTTTACTTTTGGATATTTGAACAATTTCGAATCACAAATTATACCAATCATAACTAATAATATGTTTTTTTGAAAATAGAAAGGACTGATTATTATTAAATTATTAAAGAACAATCTTAGTGATAGAATTAAATTTATAGACTTCATTTTATGTGTTTTAATAGTTATTCATCATAGCTGTAATATAAGTGTAAATTTGGAGACTATATTAATCAACTATACTTTTGTGAATATTGTTGAAAGACTGTTTTATAATATCTCTGAAATTGCTGTTCCTGTTTTTTTCTTCATTTCTGCTTTTTTATTTTATTATGATTATAGTAAAGAAGATTATAAAAAAAAAATAAAGAGAAGATGGCAGAATCTTATCATCCCATATATTTTTTATTGCAGCATATATTATATATTATTTTTTTATAGGTCATTGAATTTTATAGATTTCTTTTTTTTTATAATTAATGGTGAGTCTTTTTTGTGGTTTATTAGAGATTTAATTATATATAGTTTTTTAGCGAATATTATACTGAAATGCATTACTAATAAAAAAATTGTATTATTAAATATTTTTGGCAGTTTCATGCTAATAATTTTAAATATCGCTGAATATAAATCTATTTTCTACTGGTGGGGTATATATCTGTTAGGTGCTTATGCAGGAAAGTATCATCAAAAATTTTATAGTTTAGAAAATAGAATAAAGAAAAAAATATCAACTAAAATAATCATGTTATTTATTTTAACTATAATATTATTTTCATTTTTTATGCCTAATTATACTAGTAAGGCAAGTCTTTATATATCAATTTATTATATTGTGTTTAGATATATATCATTAATTTTATTTTGGTTAATAATACTATATTTTAATAACAAAATAAAAATTAAGGAATATATGACAAATAGTTTCATTGTTTATTGCTGGCATCCTGTCTATATTGTGATATTGCAATTAATACTTGATAAAATTGTTACAACCTCTTCAGATAGTACTGTTATGTTAAAATATATGCTTACTATTGTTTTAAGTTATTTGTCTATTTGTTTAACTTTTCAGTTAATCAAAAAAATATTTCCAAAACTTGCCATCTTTTTAAATGGAAATAGAATCAGCTAGGAAGGAGCAGTTTTTTATGAAAATCATGTTGTTTTTAGAACATAGTTTTTATGTAAATAATTTAGGACAGATTTTTTGTGAAAAAGTAATAAATAATGATTATCTTAAAAGATATACAGATGTTTTTGAAGAAGTGATTATTTGTGCTAGAAAAAATGATGAATTAAAATCATTCATTGATGAACCTTTAGAGAATGTAAAATTATTACCCTTACCTAATTATAATGCTAATCAATTATTATTAAAAATGCATAAAATTGTAAATTACATTGGAAAGAATATAAAAGATGTGAAGGGAATAATTTTAAGAGCTCCAAGTTCATTATCGGTTGTAGGCTATAATGTTGCTAACAAATACAATATTCCATTTATTTCTGAAATAGTTATAAATCCTAATTATTTGTTTGATTTATCACAAGGGAATATTGTAAGGAGATATATAAATAGAGTTGGCCGTTTAATTTTGGTTAATCATACAAAAAAAATATGTTTAGAATCAGCTGGTGTATCTTATGTGACAGAAAATGCGTTACAGCAACAATTTCCATCAAATCGGAAAAAATATGGAGATAGTTCAACACAGTATGAAACATACTATTCAAGCATCAATTTAAAAGAGGAACATTATTCTACTGAAATAAGCAATCGAAATCAAGATGATGAGTTTATAATTGTTCATACTGGATGGATGGTAGGTTACAACAAAGGACATATGGAAGTGATTGATGTAGTAAAAAAATTAATAGATAAAGGATATAAAATAAAAGCCTATTTTATTGGTGATGGACCGTTAAAGTCTGAACTTGAGAATTATAGTAATTCTTTAGGCGTATTAAACAATATTTGTTTCACTGGAAAATTAAATTCTTTTAATGATATACAAAAGATACTAAAAAAATCACATTTATTTGTTTTCCCAAGTCAAATAGAAGGATTGCCTAGAGCAGTAATAGAGGCAATGGCTAATTCGTTGCCATGTATAGCTTCAAATATAGATGGAATGGACGAGTTATTAGATAAGGATTTTTTATTTGAATTAGAGAATACGGAACAAATAGTTAAATTAATTGAATCATTTATTAATAATGAAGATCAGAGAATTAAACAAGGAAAAATTAATTATAATAAAGCACAAAAATATCATTATGATATTTTATCTGCTAAAAGAAGAAATTTTTATATACAATTTAAAAAAAATGTGCAATAAGTTGGTATGTATTAATATGTGAAAGCAAAATAATTTTATGATTAAAAATTTTATAAAAGGGATAAGTATATTAATGTCTGAAAAAGTATTTTCTAAAATTTTATATTATCAAAATATCCTACATATATAACATAATTAATTTATGAATGTAATTAAATATGAAAAATTATAGCTAATAAGAATTTAATAGGAGGAATTTTTTTGGATAACAAATTTTTAAAAAAAACAATAATTTATTTTGTCGGAAATTTTTCATCGAAAATTTTAACTGCTTTATTAATACCTATATATGCATATTTTGTTTCAACAGAAGATTTAGGAAATTATGATTATATTGTAGCGCTTATGAATATAATTATACCTGTTGTTTTTTTTAATATGTGGGACAGTATTTTAAAATACGCAATAGTTGGGAACAGAGAAGAAGAATTAAAAAAGATATTTACCAGTGCATTTATCTTTATTATGATAAATACACTAGTATTTGTAGCGGGATATTTAATAATTTATAGATTTAATATTATTTCATACCCATGTTTCAATTTGTCTATTTTAATGATGTTATCATATGGATCTGTATATTTATGGCAGTATTCATGTAGAGCATTTCAAAAGAATACTGTATATGCATTGAGTGGAGTGATATCTTCATTCATAAATATAATAATGATTATAATTCTTGTTATTATATTAAATTTAGGATTAAATGGATTGATATTTTCTTATACTATTTCTATGATAGCAGCTGTTGTTTTTATTGAAAAAAAAATAAAGATATTGCAGTATATAGATTTTAGTTGTTTTGATTTTGATTTGTTAAAAAAAATGTGTGTATTTTCTGCACCCATTGTATTGAATACTATTTCTCTTTGGGGGATGAGTGGTATTAGTAAAATATTATGTGTCAATTATTTAAATGCTGAAGCGAATGGATTATTTTCGTTTGGCAGCAAGTTTGGTTCAATAATAACAATTTTTGGATCAATTATAGGAGCGGTTTTAATAGAAGAGGCCTATTTAGAAAAAAATCTAGCAAGCTATCGAAAAAGATTTTCAAATATTATACAAAAATTATTCATTATCTATCTTATTACACTTTTTTTTGCAATACCGCTATTAAATATTATATATAATTTTTTATGGATAAATAACGACTATTATTATTCGAAAATAATTTTACCTTTCATTTTGTTGAGCTCAACATTCTCTAGTATTGGTACAAATTTTGGATCAGCATTTCAGGTTACTGAAAAGACATCATATATATTTACAACCACTATGTTTGGTACAATAGTATCTATTGTTATATCCTATTTAACAATAAATAATTTAGGAATATTAGGATTGGCACTGGCGCAAATGATTGGGAATTTAATTTTAGTTATTTCAAGAGCACTTTTTGCATATAAGTTAACTGGTTTAAAAATCGATTGGAAAATAAATATTTTTTTAATATTGATATATGTAGTCATTTCGTTTGTTTCTATTTATGTAGAAATATTAATTAATTTATTGATAATTGCTATAATAACTCTAATAACCGTTTTTTTATTTAGAAATGACATAAAAAGGTTATTGCATTTAGCTATCACCACTAAATAACAAATATATTAGTTTGTTATAAATTGAATAGCTTATATAAAATATTTTTTTTATATACAAAAACGAAGATAGGAGATAGAGATTATGAATATTGCATATCAGAGTAGCAATGAATTTGCAGTACATACTGGGATATCATTATATTCCTTATTGCAAAACAATAAGGATATGCCCAATTTAAATATATTTTTACTGTCTAATGGGATTAGTGAAGAGGAACTAAAAAAGTTTAAAAAATTAGTTAAATCATTTAATAGAAGTATTAATATCATTGATATAAAAAAGAAATTTGAGGAAGTTAAAAAGAAATATAAGTTAATGGATTTTAGTAATATTAATGCTTGTTCTGAAATGCTTCCAAATGACATATTTCCTAATAATATTGATGAAATACTTCTAATCGATTCTGATACTATAATAGACGGGTCTATAAAAGATATTAGGCCACATGATTTTGATAAATATATAGTATCTGCGGTTCCGAACTATCAGTTTAATTATACTTATAATATATTGGATGAAGACAGCAAATATATTATTGATAAAAATGGATTTTATTTTAATTCTGGTGTTGTTTTATATAATTTAAAGCAGTGGAGAAACATTGATTGTGATAAATTAATTTTGAATGCTATAAATCAAGTAAACGATAGAAATTATTTTGCATCACAAACTATTTTAAATAGAGCAATTCCCAAAGAATATATACATTTGATGTCATACAAATATAATTATTTTGGTTTTCTTTATAGCAAGTATATGAGAAATGAAATACATAAGTTGTATAATGAAAACAATATCAGAGAAATAGAAAAGAAGCCTACGGTATTACATTATAAAGGAAATCTAACTCGCCCATGGTATAAGGAATTGGATTCGGAAGAAATAAATATTTATAGAAGCTATAAAAGGCAAACTGAGTGGGCTGATTATCCGTTAGAAAGCATATTTAAGACGCAGGTTTATAAAGATATGAGCAAATTATCAAAACTAAAATATTTTATTTTAATAAAATGTCAAAATAATAGTATGTTTAATTATATGCTTTATTTAAAATCAAAAAATAAAAAAATGTAAAGAACATATAATTATACATTTTAACTGTAATATTTAATAAGTTTTTATTTAGCAACTAGCAATATTATATATTTTGAATAGAAAGGATAATAAGTTATTATGAAAGTTGTAATCTTAGCAGGAGGTTTTGGTACAAGAATAAGTGAAGAATCACATTTAAAGCCAAAGCCAATGATTGAAATAGGAAGTATGCCAATTCTTTGGCATATCATGAAAAATTACAGTTATTATGGATTTAATGAGTTTATCATTTGTGCCGGCTATAAACAGGAATATATAAAAAAGTGGTTTAATGACTATTTTTTATACACATCTGATATTACTTTTGATTTTTCCAATAATAATGAAATGATCGTTCATAACAAACATGCTGAACCTTGGAAAGTTACAGTTGTTGATACCGGGTTAAATACACAAACTGGTGGACGTGTTAAAAGAATTAAAGATTATGTTGGCAATGAAACTTTTATGCTGACGTATGGAGATGCTGTTGGAAATATAGATATTCTTGCACTGCTTAAATATCATCAGAGTCATAGAAAAATTGGAACGGTATCTGTTTATAATTTTGGTCAGAATAAAGGAGTGCTGGATATTGAGGATGACGGAACTGTCGGTGCTTTTAGAGAAAAATCTGATCTTGATGGCGATTTAATCAATATTGGTTTCATGGTTTTTGAGCCGGAACTGTTTGATCTGATTGATAACGATAGTATTGTATTTGAACAGGAACCAATGAGCAGTTTAGTAAAGAATCATGAGCTTATGGCATATATTCATAAAGGATACTGGCAATGCATGGACACCCTAAGAGAAAAACAACAGCTGGAAAAATTATGGAATGCTGGTAATGCTCCATGGAAAGTGTGGGATAAATGATATGAGAGA
The DNA here is from genome assembly GCF_017889095.1 of Thomasclavelia sp. Lineage (GTDB taxonomy): Bacteria > Bacillota_I > Bacilli_A > Erysipelotrichales > Coprobacillaceae > Thomasclavelia. The sequence goes on from NZ_JAGHEW010000136.1 coordinate 10,998, forward strand.
ATTTTATAAAAATAAAAAGGTATTAATTACTGGGCATACAGGTTTTAAAGGAAGTTGGATGTCTTTTCTTTTACATCAGTTAGGCGCAAATGTTACAGGAATTGCATTGGAACCTAATACTGTTCCATCACTATTCAACATTTTAGATTTAGAATCAAAAATCGATTCAAGAATTGTTGATATTAGAAATCTAAAAAAAATGAAAGAACTTTTTAACGAGATAAACCCTGAAATTGTTATTCATATGGCAGCTCAGCCTTTAGTTATTAATTCGTATAAAGATCCGGTTTATACTTATGACGTTAATGTTATGGGAACTGTAAATATATGTGAGTGTATAAGGACAAGTAAATCAGCAAAATCATTTGTAAATGTGACTACCGATAAAGTATATCAGAACAATGAATGGTGCTATGGATATCGAGAAAATGACAGATTAAATGGATATGATCCTTATTCAAACAGTAAGTCATGCAGTGAATTGGTAACTGACAGTTATACTAATTCTTTTTTTAATTCTCTAAATGTGGCTGTTTCTAGATGTCGAGCTGGAAATGTCATCGGTGGTGGTGATTTTAATGAAAACAGAATTATTCCCGACTGTGTTAAATATACAGCCAATAAAGAATTTATTAAAGTCAGAAATCCCAATTCAACAAGACCTTATCAGCATGTATTGGAGCCGGTAACTTTTTATCTATATTTAGCAATGCTGCAGTATCAGGATAAGAAATATGCAGGATGCTATAATATTGGACCTAATGAAAGTGACTGTATTACAACTGGTGAGATAGTTGATCTGTTCTGTAATACATGGAATGAAAATGCAAGATGGGAAGCTGCTCAATATAACGGTCCTCATGAAGCAAATTTTTTAAAATTAGACTGTTCTCTTGCTAAAACAAAACTTCATTGGCATCCAATATGGTCAGTTAAAGATGCAGTAGAAAGAACGGTCGAATGGTCTAAAGCTTATTATGAAAATAAAAATATTGAAGAGATAACTGTGAAACAAATTAATGAGTATTTAAGGGAGACGTTATCATGGGAAGAGTAATAGTAACAGGTGCTAACGGTTTCTTGGGCAAAAACCTTGTAAATGAATTAACAAATGCTGGAATTCAAGTAACTGCTTTGGATATATGTTTTAGCAAGGAAATAATGGAAAATAAATCAGTAGAATGTATTAATGTGCAAAAATTAAAAATATCAGATATCAAATCAGTTTTATCTAAACATAGATATGACTGTTTTTTTCATCTTGCATGGGAAGGAACTTCTGGACCTGCAAGGTCTAATTATAAAATTCAATTAAAGAATGTTCAGATGGTATGTGAATATGTTGAATTGTGTCATTCGCTAAACTGTCAAAGATTTATTTACGCTTCAAGTATAAATGAAATGGAAACATATGAATATTTACAATCAGATGATATAAAACCATCAGGTGGTTATATTTATGGGACAGGAAAGCTTGCAGGACACTTAATGGGAGAAGTTGTTGCCTATCAAAAGGGAATTGAATTTATTCCTATTATTATTACAAATATTTATGGTGCAGGGGAAAAATCAGCTAGACTGATCAATACTGCAATACGCCAGCTATTAAATAAAGAACATTGTTCATTTACGGAAGGATATCAGACATATGATTTTATTTATATCGATGATGCCATTAATGCAATGATCGAAATAGCAGTAAAAGGAAAAGCATTCAATCGCTATTATATTGGAAGTGGACATCCAAAACCATTAAAAGATTTTTTGATTGAGATGAGAGATGTAGTAGATGAACATGCAGAACTAGGGTTAGGAGATATACCATTCAATGGGATAGATATTTCTTATGATCAGTTTAATCTGTTTAAAGTGAAAGAAGATACCGATTACGAAAATAAAATTTCATTTAAAGAAGGTATTCGTCTAACAAAAGAATATATCGAGGGGGAAAATCAAGATGATGCAAAGTTTTGAATTTAATGAACTAGACTTAAATGGCGCATATTTAATTAAACCATTTATAGCATGGGATAACAGAGGTAGCTTTATAAAAGACTATTCAAAAGAAATTTTTGAACAGAACGGAATCAATCATGATTTAAAGGAAGTATTTTATACAGTTTCGCATAAAGGAGTTATTAGAGCATTGCATTTTCAAGAGGTAAAAGAACAGGCTAAACTGGTAAGATGTGTAAAAGGGAAAATATATGATGTAATTGTTGATTTAAGGAAAGATTCTCCTACATATAAGCAGTGGAGAGGATTTTATTTAAGTGATGATAATAATCTTGAATTATTGGTACCAGAACATTTTGCACATGGTTATCTTGTGCTGGAAGATTCTATTGTTTCTTATAAATGTGCTGAAAAATTTTATGGTGAGTTTGACAGTGGGATAATGTGGAATGATTCTGATATTGCCGTTAAATGGCCGTTGGATGAAATTGGAGGCATTGAAAAGCTGATTAATTCTGAGAAAGATAATAATTTACAGTCATTTTACGAATGGGAGAATAAAAATGATTAGTATAGACTATCTTATTTTAGGTGCCGGTATTTCTGGTTTGGCTGCGGGACAAAAATTGAAAGAAAATGGAAAAAATTTTTTAATTTTAGAAAAAAATGATTCTTATGGTGGTTTGTGTGATAATTTTCAAATTAATGGATTTCGTTTTGATCGTTTTGTACATTTTTCATTTACCAATAATCGTGATGTTAGAAAATTTTTTGATCAGGTAGAATACTATGCCCACCAACCGATTGCTTATAATTATTACAATGGTTACTGGATAAAACATCCGGCACAAAATAATTTACTTCCAATCAGTAAAGAAGAAAAACAGTTGGTTTTAGATGGGATAAAAAATAGACAGAAATATAAAAATAGCTATCAAAATGATTATGAAAAATGGCTCAGATTTCAGTTTGGTGATTATTTTGCAGAAAATTTTCCAATGAAATATACTAGAAAATATTGGGGAGTAGAAGCAAGGGAGTTAGAAACAAAATGGGTTGGAAACAGAGTTTATCAGCCAACTTTTGATGAGATTCTTGAAGGGATGAATACCCAAGAAACACCGATTACTTATTATGCAAAAGAAATGAGATATCCTAAGTCAGGCGGGTTTAAAGCTTTTTTATCAGGTTTTGTTTATGAAAATTGTATTAAATATAACCAGGAAGTTATAAAAATTGATGCAAAAAATAAATTAGTATATACAATGGATGAAACTTACTCTTATAATTATTTGATTAGCAGTATTCCATTACCAGAATACAAAAAATTAATGGAAATAGATTGCAATGTAAAAAACTTAATTGATAAACTGTATTGGACAAGTGCATATATAGTTTCCTTAGGGTTTAAAAATAGTTTAAACAGAAACGATTTATGGCAATACATTTATAATGAAGATATTTTACCTGCAAGAATTTATTCGCCGAGTTTAAAATCACCAGATAATTGTCCTGAAGGGTGTTCTTCAATACAGGCTGAAATATATTTTAAAAATACAAAAGCTCCTAATCAATCAAAAGAATGGATACTTGATAATACATTAAATCAATTAAATAAAGCAAAAATTATTAATTTAGATGATTTAATTATAAAAGATATTCGTTTTGAAAAATATGCGAATATAATTTTTGATCATAATATTTATAGTTGTAGAGATAAAATTAGAAATTATTTATCAAAAGAAAACATTATAACTATCGGTCGTTTTGGTGAATGGAAATATTTTTGGAGCGATCAAAGTTTTTTAAGCGGATATAATTTTAATTCAAATTTGTAAAACATAAAACTTAGGTTATTTATATAGTTTAGATCTAAAATTAATCAAAATATGAAATAATATAATTTATAAGGGGTTTATGCTTAAAAATATTGAATAGAGAATAATATTATTATAATCGATTATTTTTAATCAAAAAGATTTTTGAGGAGTGAAAAAATGAAACTAGCAGTAGCAGGAACTGGCTATGTGGGATTAAGCATAGCTACTTTATTGTCACAGCACCATGAAGTAGTTGCTGTAGATATCATTGAAGAAAAAATTAATATGATCAACAATAAAAAGTCTCCGATTCAGGATAATGAAATCGAAGACTTTTTAAGTACAAAAAAATTGAATTTAAAGGCAACGTTGGATGCTAAAGCAGCTTATAAAGACGCAAAATTTGTTGTTATTGCAGCACCAACCAACTATGATTCAAAGAAGAATTTCTTTGATACCAGTGCAGTTGAAAATGTCATTGAAACAGTATTAAGTGTCAATAAGGATGCCATCATGGTTATCAAGTCAACTATCCCGGTTGGTTATACCAAAAGTGTGAGAGAAAAGTTTAATACTAAAAATATTATCTTTTCTCCTGAATTTCTAAGAGAATCAAAGGCATTATATGACAATTTATATCCTTCAAGAATTATTGTAGGAACAGATATGGAAGATGAATATTTAGTTGAAAAGGCTAAAGTATTTGCATCACTGCTTCAGGAAGGGGCTATTAAGGAAAATATTGATACTTTGTTTATGGGATTTACTGAAGCAGAAGCGGTCAAGCTGTTTGCCAATACATATTTAGCACTTAGAGTATCATATTTCAATGAACTGGATACCTATGCCGAGATGAAAGGATTAGATACAAAACAGATTATTGAAGGAGTATGTTTAGATCCAAGAATTGGAACTCATTATAATAATCCGTCATTCGGTTATGGCGGATACTGTCTGCCAAAAGATACCAAACAGCTACTTGCCAACTATGAAGATGTACCACAGGAAATGATGACAGCAATAGTTCAATCTAATAAAACAAGAAAAGATTTTATTGCTGATCGAGTGTTGGAGATAGCAGGTGGATATGGAGCTAATAGTTCTTATAATGTTGAAAAGGAAAAAGAAGTAGTTATTGGAGTATACCGTTTAACGATGAAATCAAACAGTGACAACTTCAGACAGTCATCAATTCAGGGAGTAATGAAAAGAGTAAAAGCCAAAGGAGCCAAGGTCATTGTCTATGAACCGACATTAGAAGATGGAATAACATTCTTTGGAAGTAAAGTTATTAATGATTTAGATGAATTTAAAAGACAGAGTCAGGCTATTATAGCTAACCGTTATGACAGTTGTTTAGATGATGTAAAGGATAATGTCTATACCAGAGATCTGTTCAGAAGGGACTAGGTAATATGGAAAGTATTGAATTGAATGGAAAAACAGTATTAGTAACCGGAGCAGCAGGCTTTATTGGATCAAATTTATGTAAAAGACTATTAGATGAATATGACTTATTGGTAATTGGAATTGACAGTATGAATGACTACTATGATGTAAGGATAAAAGAGTATCGATTGGATGCTCTTTTAAAATACGATAATTTTAGATTTATTAAAGGCAATATTGCTGATAAGGAATTAATAACTAATATCTTTAATGAAAATAAGGTTAATATTGTAGTTAATCTGGCAGCACAGGCAGGAGTAAGATATTCGATTGAAAATCCCGATGCCTATATAGAATCAAATATTCTTGGTTTCTATAACATCTTAGAAGCATGCAGACATAATGAAGTTAAACATTTAGTCTATGCCTCATCATCAAGTGTATACGGATCAAATAAGAAGGTACCGTATTCAACTGAAGACAAAGTAGATAATCCGGTAAGCTTATATGCAGCAACAAAGAAGTCAAATGAACTGATGGCACATGCATATTCAAAATTATATAATATTCCTTCAACAGGACTAAGATTCTTTACAGTCTATGGACCAGCGGGAAGACCGGACATGGCTTATTTCGGCTTTACCAATAAACTGGTAAATAACGAAACAATTGAAATATTTAATTACGGAAACTGTAAAAGAGATTTTACCTATATTGATGATATTGTTGAAGGAGTAATCAGGGTAATGAAGAAAGCACCTGAAAAGAAAACAGGAGAAGATGGATTACCAATACCGCCTTATGCAGTGTACAACATTGGAAACAGTAATCCGGAAAACTTATTAGACTTTGTAGAGATATTAAGTGAAGAGTTAATCAATGCCGGAGTATTACCTGAGGATTATGACTTTGAATCACATAAAAAACTGGTGGCAATGCAGGCAGGAGATGTACCGGTAACCTATGCAGATACAACAGCTTTAGAAAAAGAATTTGGATTTAAACCTAATACACCATTAAGAGAAGGATTAAGAAGATTTGCCATATGGTATAAAGAGTTTTACTGCTAAAAGGAGCAAATATGTATATAAATACAAAAAGCAAGGAAACAATTGAACAATCATTATGTGAAATATTAAATATTAATGATACTGAACTTAATGATTTAATAGATGATTGCTATAAAGAATATCAAAAAGATAAACAAGTATTAATTTTAGATAATCAGTATGATTATTTTTTTAATTATGTAAAAAAACAGCAAAGTAAAGATATTGGTAAAGTAAAGTTTATTCATTTAAGTAGAAGATTAGATGATGATAATGTAGGTTATAATTTTAAAGATTTAATTACTAAAGATACAACATTATCATCATTTATGAAAAAATATGGTATTACATTTAAAGATGATAATCATATAAAAATGATGATTGACAATCAAGAAGTATTGTTAGAGAAAAATGATGATTATTCAAGTTATTATTTGAAAGATCGTTTTGGTTATCGTTTTAATGATTTTAATTTTAAAGGATATATGTTTGAAGATGGGTTAGAAAACAGTGAACTTTATGAAACATTTGAACAGGGTCCTGAATTTTTTGGATATTTGTTTTCTTTTATCAATGATGATAAAATGATTGATGATTTTTATCAACAATCATCTTATTATAAATTTGAATATTTAGTACCTTTAAATTTAATCTATTTTGAAGATTATAATGAGTTAAATGATCAAGATAAACAAAGTCATATAATTGTTCGTAGTTTACAAAGATTATATAATTATAAATATGATCCAATTATGAACAATATGGAAAATAGAATAATTGGAATTATTGATAATCAAAATTTATCTGGAGAGTATTTAGTTAATAAAGTTTCAATTTAATAATAAAGTAAAGGCCAAAGCAAATTGACTTTGGTCTTATATTTTATACATTAAATGTATCAATTGATACAAAATAATCGATAAATAAGATATTATTGGATAGAATAATATTATGAGTAAGAAATATAATAAATTTGCATTATGTTCTAAATTATGCAAAATTTGTAATTAATAATATATTAGTAAAGATTAAGAGTTGCATAAGTAATAATAAATATACAATATTTAAAAATGAACATGAGGTTTTATATGTTTTTGCACCTCAAGTACAATTGTTTAATGTTGATGGAAAAGAAGAATTAGTAAATGTTTACATAAAGTTTAATTTAATTGAGTTATCAAATGGAAATAGAGTAGTTGTAATTTCTTTTCATAAATTAAATAAACTAATTGATTATTTGTTTAGATAGAGAATTTGCAAGGAGGTATTTTATAATAATGGAAAAAAGAAAAGTATTTTGTGAAGAATGTCGAAATGATGTAAATTATGAAGTTACTAGTGAACAAATGGAAGCAGATATAAAAGGAGAGAGATATTTTTATGCTGGCAAAGTTGCTAAATGTGTAAATTGTGGTAAAGAAGTCTATGTTGACATAATAAATGATTATAATTTGAAAAAATTATATGATGAATATAGAAAAAAGAACGATATTATTTCTTTAGATACAATATTAGAAATTCCTAAAAAATACAAAATTGGAAAACGACCACTATCATTATTATTAGGGTGGGGAGAATTGACTTTTACACGGTATTGCAATGGGAATATTCCAACGAAACAGTATGCAAAGATATTACAAAAAATATATGATGATCCTAAATATTATGAAACTATTTTAGAAGAGAATAAAACAAAATTAAAAAAGGCATCTTATGATAAAAGTAGAAATGCTGTAAATGAACTTCTAAATACTGATTATCCAAAATCAAAGCTTGATCTAGCAATAGAATATTTACTAAATCAATGCGAAGATATCACCCCTTTAGCTTTGCAAAAAGGACTTTACTATGTTCAGGGATTTTACTATGCATTTTTTAATGATTTTATGTTTTGGCAAGATTGCCAGGCATGGACACATGGTTCAGTATATAAAGAGATTTATTATCGATATCGTGACTATAAATTTGATCCAATTAAAGTAGATAGCGATTTTGATGATACTGTTTTTACATCATTAGAAAAAGCAATTCTTGAAAGTGTAAGTAAACATATATGCTGTTATAGTGGAAAAGTACTTGAAAGATTTACTCATTTGGAATCACCTTGGTTATTAGCTAGAGAAGGACTTTTAGAAACCGAACCTTCAAATCGAATCATCAAAAAAGAAGATATTAGCAGTTATTTTAGTATGATAAAGGAAAAATATAATATGCATGGTCCTGATGATATTAAAATGTACGCTCAGGCAATGTTTAAAAAAATCTAATATTTGTTATTTAATAAATTAGGGTTAATAAAAAAATAGTATTTAGTAAGATTTTAGAAGATTATAAATTGGAAGAAAACTATACTAATTTATAATAAGATACCTGCATTTTACTTTGATCAAACTCAATTTAGAGCTATTTTACCAATCTTAAATAATGAATTGGTATCAATAAACTAAATAAAGATACCAATAAACCTAATTTTGATACCAATAATGATACCAATGTAATCGATTTTGATACCAATTTGATACTAATATGATACTAATATGATACCAATGAACCTAATCTTGGACTAAATAAACTAAATAATGAATCTGATTCGTATTTAACTAAAAAAGAAAAGTATTAAAAGAAATTGAAGAATAGTTTTGTTTAATAATTAATCAAATAAAGTTGTAAAAAAATATAATTGTATATAATATAAGTGTAAAGGAACTATCGATAAGCGATTGTTCCAATGGAATATAGTTATTAGAAAATAACCGATTCATTGCAAGTGGCGGTTATTTTCTTTTGGTAATTTTATAAACCAATAAGATTAATGCAATAAGCATTATAACAAATTGAAATAATCATGATGACCTCATGGTTATTTTTTTATTAAAAAAGCAAGAACATTCAGTTCTTGCAAATAAAATTATTTAAAGATTTTTTTATAATTAGCTAAAGCGCCAATTAAATTAGAATCATTATAATAAGCACATGGAACGATATTAGCCTGAGGAATTGGAATTGGCATTTTTTCATAGATCTTATCTAATGATTTTTGGATATATTCATGTAAGATTGGCTGTTGGCTAATACCACCACCGATAGCAATTTTATCAGGGTCGACAAATGCCTGAATATTAAATAATCCCATGGCAACGATATCACAGAACTTGCTTAAAGCTTCTAAAGCTCTTTTGTCACCGTTATTGCAATATTCAAAAGCTTCCGGTCCTTCAATTTCTTCTTTTCCAACCGCATTACCAATCATTTTAACTAATTTTAAAGCACTAGAATCAAAGCCCCATTTACTATTGAAACCGTCTTGTTCATCCCATTTAGTTGATAAATAACTAAATTCACCCGCAAAACCATGAACACCAGTAAATACTTTATCACCAATAGTGACACCTCCACCGATACCACTACCAATGATACATACGGCACCAACATCAGTTCCTTTTAAACTACCATATTCAACTTCACATAAAGCGGCACATTTAGCGTCATTTTCAATGGCAAAACGTTTTGTTGTAACTGATTGTAACTGGGCTAAAATATCAGCATCCTGATTATAAAGTAAGGCTCCAGGAACTTGAACTTTACTAGTTTGTTTATTGATCAAACCAGGTAAAGACATGGCGATTCCATCTACTTGATCTTGATATTTTTCATAAAGATCTTTGACAGCATTTTTAAAAGCTGCTAATGAATCTTTAGGAGTAGGCACTTTGCCTTTTTCCAACATTTCTAAATCATCATTCATTAATGCATATTTAATTGCACTACCACCAACATCTAAAACTAAATAATTCATATAATACCTCCTTCATTGATATGATTACTTGTTACTAATATTTTATAAAATTGTTGATGAATAGTAAAGAAAAGTTTAAAAATAAAAAAGGAAAGCGGTGCTTTCCTTAGTCGTTTTCTTCTAATGCTTTGCCATTTGTTTCAATGATATGTTTCATCCAATAGAATGATTTTTTAGGAGTTCTTTTTAAAGTACCATTTCCTTTATCATCCATATCAACATAAATGAAACCATAACGTTTTTTCATTTCACCGGTAGACAATGAAATAAGATCGATTGGTGCCCACATTGTATAACCTAAACATTCAACACCATCAATGTTGATGGCATCAGCCATGGCACTTAAATGTTTTTGAAGATAATCGATACGATAATCATCTTCAACATAACCATTTTCATCGGCTTCGTCAATAGCTCCCATACCATTTTCAACAATGAAAATTGGTTTTTGGATACGATCATAAATTTCATTCATACAATAACGAAGTCCTAGCGGATCAACTGGCCAGCCCCAAGGTGTATTTTCTAGATATGGATTAGGGCTGCCACCAACATTAAACCATGGATCACCGGCTTTAGTTGTGTTTGAACGATAGTATGAAAAAGAAACGAAATCTAGTTGACCTTCAAATAAAATTTGTTTATCTTCTTCACTGATTTCTAATTCATCAAAACCATGATGTTGCCAAACAACTTTAGCGTAAGGATGATAATAACCGCGAGCCATCGTATCAATAAAATACCAGTTTTCACGGCGTTGTTGCAAATGATGGAACATATCTTCTGGTTTACATGTAGCTGGATAAAGTTCACTCATGGCATACATAGCTCCAAACATACTGCCAGGCATCATTTCATGTCCTAATTTTACTGCTTTGGCGCTGGCAACAAACATATTATGAGCCCCTAAATAACGAGTTTTTCCATCACTTTCGCGAGTACCACAAGGACCAAATCCTCTAACGGCATTGATTTCATTAAATGTTAACCAGTATTTACAGCGTTTACCATAACGTTCAAATAATGTTTTACAATATTTTAAATAACAGTCGATGACATAACGATTTGCCCAGCCATCATATTTTAAAGCTAAATTCATTGGCAATTCATCATGACAAATAGTAATAAGTGGTTGAATCTGATATTTTTCTAATTCACTGATGACATCATCATAGAATTTCAAACCAGCTTCATTAGGTGCAGTTTCTTCACCGTTTGGATAAATTCTGCTCCAGCAGATACTAAAACGAAATACGTTAAATCCCATTTTAGCCATTAAAGCAATGTCTTCTTTATAGTGATGATAGAAATCAACTGCCTGATGACTTGGATAATACTGGTCATCTAAAAAAACAGGTGTGGCTTCTTTAGGTACGGGATCAGCATAGAAAAACGAACTCCGTGGTCTAATAATTGAACCATCGGGCATTTGTAAAGTATGACTACGAGGATTATCGATGGTTCCATCAGTTTCATAGTCATGTGATAGTATTCCTCGGCCACCTTCATTAAAGCCACCTTCAAATTGGAAATCAGCAGTAGCACCGCCCCATAAAAATCCTTCTGGTAATGTTTTCATAATCTTTTTCTCCTTTATTTTATGATTGTTCCTTGTTTTATTTTACCATAATGATCAAATTTAATCTCTTTTCCATTAGTATTAGTTACAATTAACATTGTGGTAAGATCATAGCCTTTTGCAATTATAGCTTCACGGTCGATTTTAACGATTGGCTGACCTGCTCTGATATTATCTCCCTGTTTAGCTAAAACATCAAAACCTTCACCTTGTAAATTAACAGTATCAATTCCAATATGTACTAATAATTCAATACCATCATTAGTAGTAATTCCAAAAGCATGACCAGTAGGGAACATTGCAGTTAAAGTACCGTTAGCAGGGGCACTAATAAAATCACTGTCTAATTCAAAAGCAACGCCATCACCTAAAGCTTTACTAGCAAAAGCTTCATCATTTACTTTTTCTAATTCAATCATTGTTCCATCACTAATGGCAATGATCTGGTCATCTTGATATTCTTTAGTTACCGGTTTTGTTAAAGCGGCATTTTTCTTAGGTTCTTCGATTCCTAAAATGAAAGTAACTATAGCTGCTACGATTATCGCTACAGCGACCCCGATGATCATTGCTACAACAGTATCCTGGAAAATTGGTAAAGCAATAATATTTGAATATCCCATGATAAAAGCTTTCGCTCCTAATAGACTGGCAATAAAACCACCGGCAAAACCACCAATCATAACTCCATACATTGGTTTACGATGTTTTAAGTTGATTCCATAAATAGCTGGTTCCGTTACACCCGCAACAATGCAGCCTACGGCAATTGAAATACATTCACTACGATATTTGGCATCTTTACTTCTTAAAGCAACTCCTAAAACAGCACCACCTTCAGCCATATTATGAAGCAAGAAAGCTGGACGGATCATGGCATCATAACCGGGATCAGTTAAAAGCTGAGTCATAAATGGTGCTAGGGCCGTATGCATACCAGTCATTACTAACCATGGTAAAACAGATGCTAATAAACCAACGGCAACTGGACCAACAGTACCGCTTAAAAACATAAAGATTGCAGCAATGCCTTCACCTAACATACTTCCAATAGGACCTAAAATTAAATAACCTAATGATCCGGCAACAAAAATTGTTCCCATTCCCACAAAAACTGATCTAAAAATACCAGGAACGATTTTATTAAAGAATTTTTCTGCATAATAAGCTACTAAAGCAATCAGTAAAGCTGGAAGTAAAGTAGTTCCATAAGAGATTGCCCGAACAGAAATACCAAATAATGCAAATGGTTCACCACCAGCAACTAAACCAGTGAAGTTGCCATGTAATAAAGCGGCAGTAGCTACCATAGCGTATACTGGTGTCGCTCCTAATTTACTGGCTGCCCCATAGGCAACAATGATTGGCATAAAATAAAACGGAGCATCAGCAATGGCTGATAACAATAAATAAGTTGATGAACTGCTAAAACTGCTGTCAATAAAAGTGACAATTAAAAGCAAGATAACTTTTAACATTCCCCCGGCAATCAAACCAGGAATTAATGGTGTAACGGCCGCAGAAACATAATTAAGAATATTATTAGCGATGTTTTTTATTGTTAGAGGCTGTTTTTCTTTACTAAGATCATCAAGATTTTCATCACTAGCTTCCCCGGCTTTTAGA
>NZ_JAGHEW010000137.1 GCF_017889095.1 Thomasclavelia sp.
ATACAAACAATGATCCCAATTACACAAACTACTTTAACTGTTGTACTGGTAATTGTTTGATATGTACTTAAAAAATCTTGTGTTGATGATGAACCGCTAGTTACTGAAGTAACTGCACTGTCAATTTTATGTTGTAAATTACCATCGGGATCACTAAGTTTTTCTTGAATTAAAGCTACTTGTTCATCAGTTATTTCTTGACCGATAACACTTTCTATTTCGGAAATATTTTCAGTAAAAAGCTGAGAAATTTGATCAGTAATTTGAGTGGCATCAATGGTTTCATTATTTAAAGCTGCTTCACTAACTTGATCTAATAAGTCACTAGTAAAAGAATTAATCGAACTACTGTTAGAAATAACTTCCTGGACCTGTTCAATTTGCTGGTTTGATACATTAGGGAAATTTTCCTTAATTACCTGTTGTAATTGACTAGTTGTTTCACTAGCAACGATTGCATTAGAAACAGCTTCACTAGCCATTGATTTGATTGGAATACTAATTGTAAGTAACAAGATAAATCCAATCATAATAATTGTTATTACGATACTTGCAAACTTTTTCATTTTATCGCTCTCCTTGTAGATTTATTATAGTTATTTATGATTCATAAATCAATTTAAAAATGTCATGTTTACCATGACATTAATTATAACGCTTTTTGCGATTACTTTCTTTTACAATATAAATTGGTCGTGCTTTATTTTCCATATAATCCTTAGAAACATATTCACCTAAAATCGCAATCAGTAGCATTTGCGTTCCACTTAAAAATAAGATCAAACAAACAATAGTCGTATAACCACCAACCCGATTACCAAATAATAAAGTAGATAGAGCTGTATATATAGAAAGGAAGATTGATCCAACAAATAAAATCACACCAAAAATCCCTGCTATTTTTAAAGGAGCAGTAGAAAAAGAAAACATTCCTTCTAAGGCATAAGCAAACAAACTTTTAAAATTCCATTTAGTTGTACCCGCAACTCGTTCAACATTATGAAATGGTAACCATTTTGTTTCAAAGCCAACATAAGAAAATAACCCTTTCATGTAACGATTATATTCACGCATTTCAATGATTGAATTAACCATTAAACGACTCATCATCCGAAAATCACCAGCACCATCACTCATATCTAATTTTGACATTTTTTGCATTATTTTATAAAACATCTTACTTAAAAAATTACGAATCTTCCCTTCACCTTCACGATCGATCCGTTTTCCGGCGCAACAATCATATCCTTCTTGACTAACCGCCTGATACATTTGACTTAATAAATGCGGTGGATGTTGTAAATCAGCATCCATGATAACACAATAATCACCAGTTGATTTTTCTAAACCCGCCAGCATTGCGGCTTCTTTACCAAAATTACGAGAAAAAGAATAATAATCACAATGTTCATCATTACTGCTGATTAATTTTAAAATATTAATCGTTTGATCACTGCTGCCATCATCGACAAAGATAATTTCGTAATCGATATTTTCAATTTTTTTCAGTTCCTTACTAACTTCCTGGTGAAACATTGGCAATACTGCTTCTTCATTATAACAAGGAACGATTACACTAATTTTGTCCATATTCATGTCCTCCTTTAGCTGAAAAAATCTTAAACTTACATAATCCATAATTAGATACCACTGTAACAATACTAACAATTACTTTAGCAATCATTTCATCAAATGCCATCATTGAAATAAATAAATACAATAATCCATTTTCAACCAATAACGTCGCTAACCGTAAGATAAAAAACTGGTAAGCTTCTTTTTTAGTATCATTATCACTTTTAAAAACAAGCTGACGATTAGCAAAGTAAGCAAATATAACTGCTGCTAGCCATGATACAATATTAGCAATCAGCCAGTTAAAATTGCCTGCTTTGATCATCACATAATAAACAATGAAATTAACTAGTGTCGTACAGCCGCCGACAAAGACATAACTAATTATTTCCTTTAATTCCTTTTTCATTTCTTTTTCTCCCTTGAATCACAAACAAAACTACTCCTGCAAAACTACACATCAAACCAATATCTTTAAATGGTGGTTTAAAAGTAATTTCAATCTCATGTTTTCCTGAAGTTATCTTCGCTCCTAAAAAAGCTTTATTAACACATTCACCTTTCACTATCTGACCATCAATTTTTAGTTGATAACCATTTTGATATGGTAAAGAAGTTACTAAATAACCATCTTCTTTAACATCAATTACCCCTTTTGCTACCTTACCATCTTGATTATAAGTACCTTCAAACTTATTAATTTGTTGATTACGATTTTTGATTACATCATAATTTAAAGTATGAATTTTAATATTTTGCAGGTCATAGCGTCCTGACGTGAATTCAATTGATAAGTTATTAAGGGCATCATTTTGACTAATGATATAGGTAAAGTGTGTATTTCCATTAGGATACGGGGCACTGGAACTTGATAATTTATTTTTGATCTGGTTGATCGTTATCGACGTATCTCTAGTTTTTAAATATTTTACTTTATTAAGATCAAATTCGATAATTAGAATTTGATTCGTTAAATCCTGATTGAGTGATAATTCCAATGTTCCTTTACCTTTAGTATTGACCCGATAGCCGTTTTTTATTGGATCAATCGTTAAGTTTTCACTCTGTTTATTAACCGAGTATTTTAAATCAGTTGTTTGTATTTTACTTTGATAATTTGTTTTTCCATTTTCAACAATGACATTGTTGTATAAAGTATCCAAAGTCATTGGAAACTGTAATTTATCAAAGGCCTGTAAATCGTATGTATCATTAGTAGCATAGATAATCGGTAAAACATTATTATTTTGATATAAATTGTCATCTATTTTTTGATAGCCAATTGGTACTGCTTTTGTACTATAAATGGTTTTAACACCCATAAAACCTTGAAAGAAAATATTTGAATTAGATAGCATCGCTACTCTATTTCTAATCGAAATCGGATTATTGATCAAATCATAATAGAATTGATTATATAAGCTATTATTAACTGAGCTATATAATGAAGTTCTTAAAGCATTATGATTAACTAAATTCGATGTATCTAATGCTCGATCAAAAATATCAAAACGACTATCATTATCTACTTTAATTCCACTTTTACTAGAAACTTGTCGATATGTATCAAGTGAAACAAAATCTTCTTGTAAATTAGTAACATAGCTTAATACTAATGGCATAATCATTAATAAAGGTAATACTTTAGTTGTTTTATGAAGATAAATAATCACTATTATTAACGATAGTAAAGCATCTAGAATAATTAATGGCTGATCATAAAAACCAGCTAGAGGAATTAGAATTAAAATTAACATTTTTATTTCTAATCTCACATTATTAGCTTTTAACTTTTCTAACGTATAAATTACCACATAAATAATTAGCGGGATAAACGGGATCAGTATTTTAGTTCGTGCATATAAAAACCCATTTAATCCAAAACAAAATATTGGCACGAATAACAACAACAAAATTTCAACGCTTAATTTTCTTACTTCCCTGAATTTCAAACTTAAAACAATACCAATCCAGCTTAAGTATGCCATCCCGCAGCCATAGCCATCATATAATAGTCCATTTAAATTTATCCTAGGAATCAATAATGTTAGAACATCAATTGTTTTACCACCGCTTTGATGGTTTTCCAACATTACGTATGCAGTTGGAAGCAACAACACTCCACAAATTAAAATACTTGTAGCAACAGGCTTAATAAATTCATATAATACTTTTAAATTAATTTTCTTAACCGCATAACAATAATAACTAAACAGCATGATAATTCCAGCGATACTAAAAAAATAACTATTAACAATTACCAGCACCAGACCAATTGTAACCAATATATTCTTTTTTCCTTGTAACATTCGATCAATTCCAATTAGTGCTAATAACAATCCTGGTAAATAGTCGACAAACATAATTTGCCGATGACTATGAAATAAAACGGAAGAAGATAGTAATAAAACAGCTCCGATCAAGCTTAATGTGTTACTAAAGTGTTTGCGTTTTAACCATAGATAGATCAAAATAACACTCAAGCTTAAATTGATTATCATATAAGTAATTATTATATCTTTCATGGCAATACCTGGGATCAAACAGCCTATTAATATGTCCGGTCGAAACAAACCATAATATGATATATTATAAATATTCTCACCAGCACCAATGTTAAAGGCAAAATTGGGGAAAAGTGTTTTATTTTCTAACATTGTCTGGCGTAGATAATCAGCTAAATTTACATGTTGGGAAAACCAGTCGGTATTTGAGCCAAAGATACACGAAGAAGGCGTGATGATAAAAATCATCACTAATGTTAAACATATTAAAAAGATAATCGAATATACTACTTGCTTTTTTTTCATTACTATCAATCTCCCGGGTTAAATTATTATATACAATCCTTAAGAATCGCCTAAAGAACATCTAAATATTTCTTAATTTTAACTTTTAAAAAAACATTTCATCCTTATTATGATGTATAATTAAAGCGAAAGTTGGTGAATTTATGACAAATAATAAAATATTAATCGTTGATGATAATCCAGAAATTAGAGAAGTTCTAAATGTTCTATTATCAAGTGAAGGCTACGAAGTAATCGAAGCCAAAGATGGTCAAGAAGCAATTGATCTAGCTAGTGATGAAATTGATCTGTATATCTTAGATATCATGATGCCAATCGTTAATGGTTATCAAGCTTGTGTTGAAATTAGGAAAAAATCAAATGCCCCAATCTTATTTTTAACTGCTAAAGGTCAAGAAAGTGACAAAACTTTAGGTTTTTCAAGCGGTGGTGATGATTATTTATCAAAACCTTTTTCTTATAACGAATTAACAACACGGGTCAAAGCCTTACTTAGACGTTATTACGTTTATCAAGGTAAAGATGAACATAAAAAAGAAACTGATGATCAAATCGTATATGAAAATATCGTGATTAATCCAAGTAATGAAACCGTTCTTTTAGATGGTAAGCCAGTTGAATTAACTTATTTAGAATATCAGATTCTTTATTTATTAGTTAATAATCGTAAACGTATTTTTTCTACCCAGGCTTTATATGAAAGCATTTGGAATGAACCATATTATTATAGTGCAAACAATACAATTATGGTCCATATTCGAAATTTACGAAAAAAAATCGAAGCTAATCCACAAAATCCAAAGATAATCAAAACTATCTGGGGAAAGGGTTATCGTTGTGATTAAAAAAGGTTTTCAAGATAAGTTAAGTATTCAAATTTCCGCAATTATTACTTGTTTTGGGATTTTAGCTATTTTAACTTTTGCCTTTTTATATTCTTGTCGAGATTATTTTTTCAACTTTGTAAATGATTTAGGGATCATTGATGAAAATACTGAAGATTATGTTTTAGCGATCGAAGATAAATTAATTGATAGTGATGTATCGATAAATGACAGCGAAACTATCAATAATATTATTGGCAGTAATGAAATTTATAGTATTTTAGTTTATAACAGCAATGAAGATGTTTTTATTACTGGTTCCTATGCTACTTTGATGGATGATTTTATTATTAGTGCCACCATCTATAATAGCGAACCGATTTATGATGTCATGCCCTATACTAGTGTTTTAGAATTAAAAGACGGATCAATTACGATCTATGCCTATTCTTACGCCATCGCTAAATCGGCGATTCCATATTTAGTCTTATCAATTATTATTTCTTTGATTGTCTTTATTATTCCGCCGTTTTTATTTATTAAACGCAAGGTTAAATTAATCATTAATTTAAAAGATGAGGTAACGATCATGTCCCAGGGTGATTTAGATCATAGCATAAATATCCGCGGTAATGACGAAATTGCTGAACTGTCACATCAAATTGATAATCTACGAATCACTTTGAAAAACAATTTCCTAACGGAAGAAACTAATCGTAGAGCTAATTATGAATTAGTAACTGCCTTGTCCCATGATTTACGAACCCCGCTTACTTCATTAATTGGTTATCTTGATATTATTCGTTTAAAAAAATATAAAAACGAACAGCAATATCATCAATACCTTAATAACTCAATTGATAAAGCTAGTCAAATCAATGAATTAGCTAATAAGATGTTTGAGTACTTTTTAGTTTTCTCTAAAGAACAAGACAGTGAACTAACCAAGATTTCATTAGGTGTCATTTATGAATACATGCTGGAAAATATTAATATCTTAGAAAAAAACGGTTTTATTGTTAATAAAACACTTAAACAGGCGGATGTATTTATTAATGCTAATATTAATTTACTCAAACGAGTAATTAATAATATTTTTTCTAATTTAAATAAATACGCTAGTAATCAAGAAGCAATTGAAATCAAATTAGAAGTAACTGATAAAGATTTAAAACTAACTTTTAAAAATAAGAAAAAACCAACCTTTAACTATATCGAAAGTAATCGAATTGGTTTAAAAAGTGTTGCCCAAATGATGAAGATCCATGAAGGTGATATGACCGTTAATGAAGATGAAAATAACTTTACTGTCATTATTAGCTTTCCATTATTAGTCTAGTTAGTGTATAATAGAAAAGCAAATTAATGATAAAGGAGATTATGATGCAAGTAGTCGCAAAATTCGAAAAAGTATCAAAACAACAATTTATTAAAGATTTTCAAGATACATTTACAAACTATGATAGTGAAACTATCAATCAAATCTATGAAAATTTAAAATTACCAAAACGAGCTACAACTGGTTCCGCTGGTTATGATTTTTATACTCCAATTGATTTTACTTTAAACCCTCAAGAAACAATTAAAATCCCAACTGGAATTCGCGTAAAAATCAACGAAGGCTGGTTTTTAGCAATCTATCCTCGTAGTGGTTTAGGTTTCAAATATCGTTTACAATTAAATAATACGGTTGGTATTATTGATAGCGATTATTATTTTAGTGATAACCAAGGGCATATCTTTATTAAAGTAACAAATGATAGTAATGAAGCAAAAACAGTTGTACTTAAAGCTAACCAAGGTTTTGCTCAAGGAATTTTTATGCCTTTTGGCATCGTTGAAGATGACGATACTAATACAATTAGAAATGGCGGTTTTGGTTCAACAACCAAATAAAGGAAATCTCATGGCATTCCATGAGATTTTTTGTTCTCTTTTTAGCTTATATTACTTAAAATAACGACAAATTTTACAATTATTTTATTAATTACGACTACAAATTAATAGTAATTTATGGTAAATTTTGGTATTATAATGTTATATTAAAGGAGGGAACTAAAAATGAATATTTTAGATAAATATTCTAAAAAGAAAACTATTTATCTTTTAGCTACTATTTCATCTGGTTTTATGACTGTAATGTGGCTACTTGATAAAATGGGATTTCAAGCAGGAAGTAGCTCTAGTTTAGATAATTTAGCTAAGCTTGGTTCTTTAGCTACTTTGATTCAAGTCATTTTTTATCTATTAATGGCTGCTGCCGTTATTACAGCAATCTTAAGTGCTTATTATTTCTTTACTAAAGATAAGCAAGATTACATTATGCTAGGGGAATTGATCGGTTCTGGTATTAGTAGTGTATTACTTTTATTATCAATGTCTGGGATCAATTTTATGTGTAAAGTAATCAGACTAGCTTCAAGTGGGGATTATTCTTCGCTATACTCATTAGACATGAGTTCAGCTCAAGAAAAAATAATGAGTGCTGGCAGCAATTTAGAAAACTACATGTATGTTTGTATCGCATTCTTTATTTTCAATATGGTTGTTCTTTTAATTGTTAAAAATGTTATTAAACTTAATAACTTTAACTATACTTTAAATGATGGTCCAGCATTTAATAATTTCAATGGAGATTATCAAAATACAACACCAAATAATGGATTTGATACAACAAATAACACTTATACTGGATATGCTGGTGGAAATAACCAAAGACCACCACGAAAAAGCTTTAAAGAATTTATTGCAACTAAAAATGGTAAAATTACAGTTGGGGTAGTTGCATTAGTTGCTGTAGCTTTTATCGGTTATTTAGTTTATGACAAATTCTTTAATTTTACTGAAATCGATCTTGCCAGCAACATTACTTGTGAATTCTATGGTAAAGATGGTCAAGGATATCTTACTGATGTAAAAAATGATATCGATTATGATAAAAATAACGAACAATTAGCTAATTTCGTTAATACAACAAGTCTTGATTATGAAGTAACTCGTGATTTATCTAATGGTGATAAAGTAACTATTACTGTTAAATACTCTAAGGAAACTGCTGATGCTAATAAGATCAAAGTAACTAATGATTCTAAAACATTTACTGTAAAGGGGTTAATCGAACGTTACAAAAAAGCTTCTTCTTTACCTGATGATTTAGTTGATCAGTTAGAATCTGAAGCTGACGATAAAGCAGCTGATGTTTATGATGATGGATATTCAACTACTTATAGCACTTCATTAGATTCTTTATGGTTTGCTAAAGGTGATGATGAAGATATCGCTTGTGCTGTTTATAAAGTTGATGAAACATATACTTCTTATAGCGGTGAAGTAACTCAAAAAACTTATTACAGTGTTTTCTATAGTGGTACTGAAATTGATAGTGCTTATTTAGATGATGATGATCATTATTGGTATAGTCGCTATAGTTCATTAAAAGATAGCCAAGGAAATGAACTTACTACTAGCGATGGTGTTGAAGATGCATTAAAAGATATCTATGATGATTATAGTGTTGAAAAAATTAAATAACTAGTAACCAGGGCAAATCCCTGGTTTTATTTTTTTCGATTTAACTGTCGATATTTATTAGGAGCCATGTTCATTTTCTCTTTAAACTTTTTGATAAAAAAACTGGGACTATTAAAACCACATTGATAACTAATTTCTGTAATTGTAAGATCTTTTTTCAACAATTCTAAACTCTTTAAAATACGATAATTAGTAATATAATCAAAAATAGAACAGCGAACTCTTTTTTTAAAATCCCGACATAAATAATTCTTACTAACTCCTACCTCATTTGCAATATTCTCTAAAGTCAACTTTTCATCATAATGATTTTCTACATACGAAATAACTTGTTTTATTCTTTCATTATCATAATGATTAGAAAATTTAAAATAATGATGATATAAAATATCCCAAACTGATAATAAACTTATATATATTTTTAATTCATCTTTAACTTGAAAATAATTATAAATAGCAATTAAATTCTCATAAATTTCTTGATAAAATATATCATTTTGTCGAATTAAACAATAATCAACTTTATCATCTTCAATAATCGGATAAAAATATTTCGTATTAATAATATTACCAGGATAAGTATATAATAACTCCGGTTCGATGTTATAACATAAATAATAACTAACAACATTATCTTGATTAATTACATTATGAAGCACTCCGGAATTTATAAATAAAATATCACCCGTTTTCATTTCTAAAGCATCATTGTTAATATGAAAACAAACTGCCCCTTTTTTCAACAAACAAAACTGGATTGAATTATGCCAATGCCAAAAAATGTGGTTAATATTATTGTTTTCAACATATTTTTGATAAATTTCCATCGGAAACTCTAAACTACCATGTCGAGTTTTATCCTGATTTTTTAAATCAGCCATATATTCACCTCCAAAGATAATATAATTATATTATTAATTTATATACAATTGAAAATATAATAAAAAAGCTATTAAAATTATATCATAGAAATAATTTAATAAACACTAAGGAAAAATGAATTTTTGATTTTTTAATGCTTTATTAATTTAAATCCGTTATAATTTCTTTATCTTGATATAAGGAGATAAAAATGACATTACAACAACTAAAATATATTATCGCTATTGCTGAAAGTGGCTCAATCACTTCAGCTGCAGCTAAGCTTCTAATTGCACAGCCAAGTTTATCAAAAGCTTTGTCTGATTTAGAAAAAGAAATGAATATTACTATTTTCTATCGTAATAATCGGGGAATTTTCTTATCCGAGGAAGGTGCCAAATTTCTTTCTTACGCTAGACAAGTACTTGAACAAGCTGATTTATTAGAACAACAATTTAAACATAAAGAAATAACTAGAAGAGTATTTGCGGTTTCCAGCCAGCATTATGCTTTTGTCGTTAATGCATTTGTGGCTTTAGTTAAAGAATACGGTCAAAATCAATATGAATTCACTTTAAGAGAATCAAAAACTCATGATATTATTGAAGACGTTAGAACTTTTCGTAGTGAA
>NZ_JAGHEW010000138.1 GCF_017889095.1 Thomasclavelia sp.
CCCAATAAATTCCATAGCGATTTGTCAATTGGCTATTAAAAACATTCATTAAAGCCACGATCAAACCACAACAACACGCCAAAAATAATTTCATTTTCCTCACCTCGACAATATTATAATTAATACTGCTTGATTAATAATACGACATATGTCATATTATTAGTGGTGATTATCATGAAAAATAAACAAACATATCTTCAAATGTTAATAAAACAAAAAATATTTTCATCAATAAACCCTGAACATATTGAAATTTTTCATTTAAAAAAAGGCGATTATATTTTAAAGCAAGGCAATTCTTTGGATTATTTATATATTTTGGTTGATGGCAGTATTAAAACTTGCCATACTACCGCCAATGGATTACAAAATATTTGTGCTATTGTTAGTGATCTATATGTATTAGGAGAATTAGAATTATTAACTAATCAGGTAATGATCAATGATATTATTGCTTTAAATAATTGTACTTTATTGGCTATTTCAATCCATTTATATAAAGAAGAATTATTCCAGGATTTATCATTTATGACCTATTTGGCTAAAAGTATAGCAACAAAACTTTACAACAAAAACAACAATGATGCGATTTCGATTAATTATTCAACTAAAAATCGTCTAGCATCTTATTTGATTGCGGTTGCCCAAAACGGAATCATTAAAGATGATTTAGGTACTATTAGTGAAATTATTGGCTGTAGTTACCGCCAATTACAGCGAGTTTTTAAAGAGTTTATAATCAAAGGATATATAAAAAAAATAAAACGGGGTGAATATCAAATCATTCAGTTTGCGCCATTAGAAAAACTAAGTGAAGATATTTATTTTCTATAATAAAAACCTCTAGTCAACTAGAGGCTTATTTTTAGCGTTCTTCTTCGTATTTAACAATTTCACCAGTATTAGCATTAACATCAATTTCATATTTGATATTATCTTTGATAATTTCGATTTCATATTTCAAAACACCATCATCGCTATCAAGTTCACATTTGATCAAATTACCGCCCGTACCAATTCTATCTTCAGCAATTTTTTTAGCTTCATCTTGAGAAATCGTAGCTGTAGTACTAGCATTATTATTTTGATTAGTATTTCCTACATAATCTTCATCAATTTCTTTTTTAATAATATCACCAGTTTCACCATCTACTTCTAAATCATATTTTTTATTATCAGCAATGATTTCAAATTCATAATAAGTGCGACCATCATCACGATCTTCTTCATATCTAACAACTTCACCATTTACTTCTTTTAAAGCTATTTCTTTTGCTTCGTCCATACTAATCGTTTTGTTATTACCACCACATCCAACTAAAACTACTACTAATAAAACTAAACTAATAATCTTTTTCATTTCTTTCACTCCCTATAAATTTTATCATAAATTCACTATATCTATTCACTTCACTAGCTACTTTTATAGTATAACCATACTCATTAACAATTCTTTTGGCTATTGCTAGTCCTAAACCAAAGTTGTTATCACTTTGCACTCGCGATTCATCCGCTCGATAAAAGCGATCAAATATATGGTTAATTTTGTCTTTTTCAATCCCAATTCCATAATCCTTAATTGTTAGCTGCTTACCATCATATAAAATTTCAATTCTTTTAGATTCCTCTCGAGCATATTTAATAGCATTATCGAGTAAAATTATTAACAATTGTTTTAAATGTTCTGTTTGCATCCAAACCAGTTCATTTGAAGAAATAAAGAGCTGATAATCAAATTCAGGATGGACTTCTTTAAAGTTATTTATTATTTCGTTAACTACAAGTTCTACATTTACTGGTTCTTTACATTCTATTTTCATTTCTCTTGTTAAGTGAAGCAGTTCACTACATAATTGCGTTAATCGCTCAACTTCATTATGGGTCACTTGTAAAGCATTATTTAAAACTTCTGGATCATCTTTACCCCAACGCTGTAACATTTCGATATTACCCTTAATTATGGCTAATGGCGTCTTTAACTCATGTGAAGCATCACTAACAAACTGATCCTGTTGCATCAAAGCCTGTTGTGCTTGACCAATTGTTTCATTAAACTCTTTTCCTAACCTGGCCAGTTCATCATCTCCTTCAATTTTTAATCGATGATCAAATCCTTCTTTTTTTATTTTTTGAACATTATCAATAAACTGTTTAACAGTCTTTAAAAACCTATTACTAATTACTATTCCACAGCCAATACTGGCAATCAATGCTACGACTAATAGGACAATTAAAAGTCCGGCTACTACTGTGGCAATCGGTGTCGCTAGATCTTCATCCATAGCATAAATCCGACCAATGATCATTAAATAGTAAATCATATATAAGATCAAGATTGAACTAAACAATACAATTACACCCATAATGATTGATGCAGTTGAACTAATTAACTGAAAACGAAAAGATTTCTTTTTCATCGTAATCGATACCCAACCTTACGAACCGTTTCTAACGGAATTCCTTTCATTTTATTTCGCAAATAACGAATATAGACTTCAACCACATTAGTAGAAACTTCACTGCTAAAGCCCCATACTTGATCTAGAATTTCATTACGACTAATTACTTTACCACCATTTTTAACAAATAAAGCCAGTAAATCAAACTCAGTTGTCGTTAAAAAGATTTCTTGATCCTGGTAAAATACTTTCCGATTATCAATTATCATTTTTATTTCACCATAGTGATAAACATTAGTATTGTTAACCATATTTACCCGTCTTAACAAAGCTTTGATTCGTGCCAATAATTCTTCCATTGCAAAGGGCTTAGCTAAATAATCATCGGCACCTACCTGTAAGCCATTTACCTTATCCATTACTTCGTCACGAGCTGTTAACATGATTATTGGAGTTTGCTTAACTTTTCTAAGTCTACGACAAAGTTCGATTCCATTAATTCGTGGTAACATTAAATCAAGTAAAATTAAATCATAATCATTATCTAATGCTTTATTTAACCCTGTTTCGCCATCAAATGCTTGATCGCATTGATAATTGGCATGAGTTAGTTCCAGCTTTAATAAATCAGACATATTTTTTTCATCTTCAACAATTAGTATTTGCATATTATCACTCCTTATACTCATAA
This sequence comes from Thomasclavelia sp., assembly GCF_017889095.1. Classification (GTDB taxonomy): domain Bacteria; phylum Bacillota_I; class Bacilli_A; order Erysipelotrichales; family Coprobacillaceae; genus Thomasclavelia. The sequence continues at coordinate 3,091 of NZ_JAGHEW010000138.1, forward strand.
CTGATAATTTGACCTGTTGTAGCATCAATTTCTAAATCAATCATTTCATTATCTTTAGTTCTAACTAAAAGATGGTAAATGATTTCTAAATCGTCGTATTCTATTTTGGAAGAAACGATTGTTCCAGAAAAATGATTTAAAGCAATCATATGGGCTTCATTTTTGGAATAGTTAATGTTATTTAAAGTTGTATTAAGAATATAGAATCCTGATGAAACAATTGAAATAACTAAAAATATGGCTATTATAATTATTGTCTTTTTATATTTAATTATTTTGTCCATCTTCATCCCTCCATCTACACTTATATCATAACTCATTTTTACTCTTTTTTGCTTAAAAATTGATAATAAAAAAATGAGAATTTTCTCATAAAATAGTTTAAATAAAAAAAGCTGCTTAAAAACAGCTAATTTATCAAATAATTAATAATAAATAAAACTAATAATGGCGTTAACATTAATAAAGCTTCTTTGATCAAAATCGAATCATCACGAATGTCTAATTGTGACTCAATTGTTTTAATGTGCCTGAAAACGAAACCCCGATACCCACTGCAACAAATCGCTAAAGCAACCCCTGCAACAATCAAATAAATAATATTCAATAAATCAATTGACATCCAGCCAATTATGCGTACTATTAATAAAACAATCAAAACAAGCAAATAAGCGCCATAAATAATAACTCCCCAACTTTTCATTTTTCCCTTCTCCTATTTAGCCAGTCTTCAAATTTTATTATAGCACAAATAGATAAAAATAAAATATTTTTTATAATAATTAAGAATTAAAGTAATAGATATAATTTAATCTATTACTAATTCATCCATCACTGCTTCTTTTCTAAAATATTCTTGCGTTAAAGTAATTATCTCTTTACGTAAACCAATTAATCCAATCAAATTTGGAAAAGCCATACAGCCATTTACAATATCAGCCAAAATAAAGATTGCGTCAATTGATAAAAATGGTCCTATTGCAATAAATACAATAAACAATAACTTATAATACTTAATCGCTTTTAAACCTTTTAGATAATAAATAGCTCTTTCGCCATAATAATTCCAGCCAATAATCGTTGTAAAAGCAAAAAATACCAAACCAATATTAACTATGTATTTTCCAATCACCGGAATAAATAACCCCTGGTCAAACGCTAAAGTAGTCATTGCCGCTCCAGCTAAACCACTTGTATGACTATTAGTAATGATAATCGCCAAGCCGGTCATTGTACAAATCACAATTGTATCAATGAATGTTCCCGTCATGGATACTAATCCTTGTTCAACACAAGAATCAGTTTTAGCGGCAGCGGCCGCTATTGGTGCACTACCCAATCCACTTTCATTAGAAAAAATACCCCGACTAATTCCTTTTTGCATTGCCATCATCATAGTAACACCTGCGCCACCACCAAACATTGCCGACAATGAAAAAGCTTCTTCAATAATTAAAGCAATCGTCTGTGGCAGTATTGTTAGATGGGTCAATAAAATCAATACAACTCCGGATACATAAAACACACACATCATTGGAATCACTTTTTCAGCTACTATTGATATTCTTTTGATACCGCCAATCGTAATAAATCCTACACTGACAGTTAATAATATTGCCGTAACAACAGGTGGAATATTAAAAGATATTTGTAAAGCATCAGAAATTGATTTAACCTGAGTAAAAGTTCCAATTCCTAACAAGGCAACTGCTACTGCAAAAAAAGCAAAAATTTTAGCTAACAACTTACTTTTCAAACCATTTTCTAAATAATACATTGGCCCTCCGGCAATCTCGCCATTTTCATCTTTAATTCGATAGCGAATCGCCAGTAATCCTTCACTGTATTTAGTCGCCATACCAAAAAAAGCTGATATCCACATCCAAAACAACGCTCCTGGTCCACCAGCAGCAATTGCTGTAGCTACCCCGACAATATTTCCCGTTCCAATCGTTGATGATAAAGCTGTACATAGCGCTTGAAAACTAGAAACATCACCTTCATCATTTTCATCTTTTTTAAAGATACAGGCAAATGCCAATTTAAGCTTTCGAATTTGCACTAATTTTAACTTTACCGTAAAACAAACTCCGGTTGCTAAAAGCATACCAATCAGCGGTAATCCCCAAATCACTTCATTAATTTTAGTTAGTATTTCAACCATAAAAAAACTCCTTCTTATAAATTAAGTCGGAATCAATAATGAAAAATATTCGTGCTACTGTCCTTTTACCTGAGAGTTTCACTAAATATAGCTTGCTCCTTCGGTGCTTAATTAAATAAGTCTCTCCAGTAGTTCGTCCAATAGCGATCCTTTTACCTGAAATATTCAATCCTTCGGTGTTCTATTAGAATCTCTTTCGCTATTTTCATCCGAGTCTGTCTTCATGATTATATAGTTATTTTTAATACATTGCAATTATTTTTAAAAAATAATTGTCGAAACAAGAATTTTCTTTTATAATAACAGCTATGAAAAAGTTAAAATATTTTATTCCCATGATTATATGGATGATTTTTATTTTTATTATGTCACATACTGATGGTAATCAATCTTCACTTCAAAGTGGTTTTTTTGTAGATTTAATTTCTAAAATCATTAAAATAGATCAGGAACTATTATCCCTGATGATTCGTAAAGCGGCTCACATGTCAGAATATGCATTTTTGGCTTTAACTGTTTTTTATGGTTTATATCAAAATAAATTTAATCAAAAACTGCTTTTACCAATCTCCTTGCTGATTAGTTTTTTATATGCTTGCAGTGATGAATTCCATCAACTATTTATTACCGGACGTTCTGGTCAGTTTATTGATGTTTTAATTGATACTAGCGGTGCTTTGATCATGATTATGATTATCTACTGGTGGCTTAGAAAGAAGAAATCTACATTTGATTAGATTTCTTCTTTTCTAATTCAGCAATTTTTTCCTTTAACTTATCCAAAGCTTCATTAACAGTCGTTAAACCATCAGATTCATCCGTTTTATTACTATCATCAGCTTCACTATCACTATATCGTGTCTGCATCACATTGGCCCACGCAGAATTAGAAGCAAGAATATCACCAATTACATTAAACCAAGCTCCAAGCGCTGCCTGTTCATCAATGTTAAATTCATTTGTCAATAAATAACCTAAAATAATTGCTGTACCAGTAAAACTATAGGCATCAATATCCGGAATATACATTTTTTCACTCCTATTTTTTACTATGCATATAAAATAATTATTTTTAGGCATTAGTATAAATTTATATATTTGTTGCAAACTATAATTGGGTGAAAACAATGGATGACGATATAAAACTATTAAATTTTGTTTATCAAAATTCGAAAATGGGCGTTGATACAATATCACAATTGATCGATATTGTTGAAGGGAACAAATTCAAATTATACCTAAAGAAAAAACAACACGGTTATAAACGTTTTAACTTAAAAGCTAGACGCTTACTAAATAAGCATGGTTTTAGCGAAAAAGATTTGACTACATACGAAAAAGTAAGAACCTATCTAATGATTAGTGCACAAACACTTACTGATCATTCAACTAGTCATATCGCTAAAATGATGATTGTGGGTACTACTATGGGAATTATTAATGCAATTAGAAATATCAATAAGTATCACCGTGCTAAAAAAGAAATTATTAAATTAATGAAAGATTTAAAAAGATTTGAAGAAAAATCATTTAACGATCTAAAAATATTTTTGTAAACAAAAAGACGAGGCAAATCTCGTCTTTTAATATTTATTTAAATTCCAAACAATAATTCTACATAAGTTGGCATTGGCCAATATTTAGCATCAACACAAGTTTCAATTTGATCTACTACTTCACGTAAAGTTTGCATTGTACCAAAAACATCATCACGCCAAATGACAGCTTGTTCAAAAATATCACAATCTGCTTTTTGAGCTTTATTAATATTAGTATCTAACTGGTTCATTTGTTCATTCATTTGTTTAACTAATTTAGCTAGCATATTAGCATCATCAGCTAAGAATTCAACATCTAATCCAGCATTTTTGGCAGCCACAACTTCTGATGAAACTTTACTCAAATATTCACATGCTGCTGGATAAATTTGAGTTTTAGCCATTTTTAATGCAGTTAGCCCTTCTACTTGGATTGTTTTAATATAGTTTTCTAATAAAATTTCATAACGTGACGCTAATTCTACTTTACTATAAACACCTAAACGATCAAGCATTTCTAGATTTTTTTCTTCTTTTAAGCATTTTAAAGCATCAACGGTATTTTTATTATTAGCTAAACCACGTCTTGCAGCTTCTTCTTCCCACTGGGCAGAATAACCATCACCATTAAAGATAATTCGTTTATGATCAGAAATAAATTGTTTGATTACTTCATCAAATGATTTACCAGCTTCTAATAAATCAGACATCTCTTCCATTTCAGCAGCTAAAATAGCATTTAAAATTGTATTCGGTCCAGCAATAGACTGGCTAGAACCAACAGCTCTAAATTCAAACTTATTACCAGTAAAAGCAAATGGTGAAGTACGGTTACGATCAGTATTATCTTTAGAGAAAGTTGGTACTACTGAAACACCAGTTGCAAAGCGTCCAGAATTAGTTTTATTAGTTTTCTTTCCTTCACAAATTTCGTCTAATAATTCATTTAGATCTTCACCTAAGAACATTGAAATAATTGCTGGCGGTGCTTCATTAGCTCCTAAACGATGATCATTTCCAGCACTAGCAATGCTCATTCTTAATAAATCAGCATATTCATCAACAGCTTTGATAGTACAAGCCAAAGCGGCTAAGAATGGTTTGTTTTCAGCTGGATTAGTTCCAGGATCAAATAGATTAATACCAGTATTAGTAATAACTGACCAGTTATTATGCTTTCCAGAACCATTTACACCAGCAAAAGGTTTTTCATGCAATAAACAACGTAATCCATGTGCTTTAGCGACATCTTGCATAATTTGCATTAATAGATGGTTATTATCACTAGTGATATTTGCTTTTGTATACACACAAGCTACTTCGTGTTGTGCAGGAGCAACTTCATTATGTTTTGTTTTTGAAGGAATACCATATTTCCATAATTCATGATCTAAATCTTTCATAAATGCAGAAACTTTACGTTTAAGACTTCCAAAGTAATGATCTTCTAGTTCTTGTCCCTTTGGTGCCATTGCTCCAAATAAAGTTCTACCAGTTAATTTTAAATCTATTCTTTCTTGATAATATTTATCTTCTACCAAGAAATATTCTTGTTCAGCCCCAACTGAAGCTGATACCTTAGTAACTCCTTGTTCACCAATCAACGGTAATAACCGACATGCTGCTTTTGATAATGCATCACTTGATCTAAGCAATGGTGTTTTTTTATCTAATGCTTCACCAGTGTATGAACAAAATAAAGTAGGAATATATAATGTTCCATCTTTAACAAAAGCTGGTGAAGTACAATCCCATGCAGTATATCCACGTGCTTCAAATGTAGCTCTTAAACCACCTGATGGAAATGACGAAGCATCCGGCTCACCTTTTCTTAACGTTTTACCACTAAATTGTAATACTGCTTTACTTCCTTCAGGTTCTAAAAAAGCATCATGTTTTTCTGCTGTCAAACCTGTCATTGGCATAAACCAATGTGTAAAATGAGTAGCTCCATGTTCTAATGCCCAAATCTTCATCGCATTAGCAATAACAGTTGCACATTCTCTAGATAACTCTTCACCTTTATCTAGTGACTCATGAAAAGCTTTATAAATAGATTTAGGAATTCTTTCTTTCATTGTATCATCAGTAAAAGCTAAGCTTCCATAATCTTCTAATAACTTATTCATCTCTTCCATTCTAAGTCCCCCTTGTAAACTTTTACAATACCTAGCTATATAATCAATATATGCTCTGTATGCCGTTATTATACAGTTAGTTTTTTTCACTGTCAATACTTATTTTGATATTTTATTATTATTTTAATAAATTTTTATTTAATGAAAATTTATTGTTAAATAAACAAAAAATCGAAAGTCTTCATTAACTTTCGATTTTCTAATCTAAATAATTAAGCATTATTATTTTTTTCATTAGCTAATTTAGCTTCTTCTTTAAGTCTTCTTTTACGTTTCTTTTCGTATGCATGGTGAGTTGCAGCATATTCTTTAACTTGAACATGAATACGTTTATTAACCCGAACAATTTCTTCTACAAATCCCATGCGATCTTTTGGTGTTACGACAATTCTTTTTTTATCTCCGGTATAGATTTCTAATGCTCGAGGACTAGTAATAATTTTAGTCATTTTAGGAACTGGATCACAGATAGTTTCACAAGTAAGAAGATTAATTTCTTTATTCTTCCCTATACGACGATTAATAACTAACGTTCTTCGTTCAATTGTATATTTATATGGACGAAATAAATTGAAATAAACTACAATCAATATCCCCACTACCGCAATAACTATTGCATTAGTATATTGCCCAATCAAAATTTGATAAACAATATATACCATATAAAATATTTCAAAATATAAGATTGCCGGATTTAGCTCCCGCTTGAATTCTTCGCTTCTCATAATTACCTCTTTTCTAATAACACATCTTCTATATTATATCGTATTGTCAACATTATAGCAATTATAAAATATTGGACTTCAAGAACTTATAATTGCTATAATGTTAAAAAAGAAAGGCGGATTGACCCGCCTTTTTAAGCATATTATTTTTATTCTGCAGCTTGTTTGTTTTGGAATCTTTCGTAAGCAAGTAAGAATGGAGTATATACTACGATTGATACTACTAATACGATTGCTTGTGAAACTGCACCCATGATATTGGCACCTGTTGTCAAGAAACCATGTAAGATAGGTGGAGTTGTCCAAGGTGTATTGATAACTGCTTTTGGACAGAATCCAATAACTGTTAAGATATAACCAATGATAATAGTTGCAAGTGGAGCTAATACGAATGGAATACCTAAGATTGGGTTTAATACCATTGGGATACCAAATGTAACTGTTTCATTGATATTGAATAATGCAGGAACCATAGAGATACCAGCGATTGTACGGTTATCTTCACGTTTACCGAAAATTAAGATACCGATAACTAAACCGATTGTAACCCCAGAAC
>NZ_JAGHEW010000139.1 GCF_017889095.1 Thomasclavelia sp.
ATAGTGGTATTGCTGTTGAAAACTATCAAGTTGATGCTTTAACATCATGGAGCCAGTATTTTAAAAATATGCAGCTTATTTTAGTTATTTTTGTAGTTATGTTTAGTAGTATTTTAATTAGTGAAAAGCAAAAAGGAACGTTGATTATTTTATTATCTAAAGGATTAAAACGTAAAAATGTGATTATTTCAAAAACCATTATTTTATTTATCTTTTGGACTATTGGTTATTTATTAAGTTTATTAATTACTTATGGTTATACAACATACTTCTTTGATAGCCATATCATCAATAGCCTTAGTTTTACTATCTTTTGTTTTTATTTATTTGGTCTTTATTTATGTTCTTTAATCATATTAAGTTCCGTTTTTTGTAAATCAGTACCAGCCGTTATTATATTTATTGGTTTATCTTTTTTTACATGCTACTTATTAGCATTAATTCCAGCACTTACAACATATTTTCCAACTGCTTTGATTAATTATACTAATTTATTATCTAATATTAATATTAATGATTATTTACCAGTTATTATAATTACTATCATTCTAATTATTTTAAATCTAGCTGGTGCTGTTATTGGTTTTAAAAAAAGCATATTATAAAAAAACAATAAAAAGAGGATATGAAATTATTGATTATATGCCAAACAATAACATCATTTCCTCTTTAAATATTCACTAATACTTTAATTTCCTCTAGATAAATTATTAGTTAAACTTTCTTTTTTTTCTTGATGTATAAATACCTATTCCAGAAATAACACTGGCACTAGCCAAAAAGAGTAATGGTGTTTCATCTCCAGTTTTAACAGCAGTAACTATAGTTTCATTTTTATTAGAAGTTTCTGTGTTAATGACTGCTCCTGTTTCTAAATCTCTAGAATAATTAACAAAAAATTCCCACATGTATTTAGCTTCTGGTTTATAATTCCAATGCGCCTGATCTTTGATAGCTGTAAACTTCATAATCACACCATTTTCATTAGATAAAGTTCCTTCAAGAGCATCTTTATCACCAAGTTTAAACCAATTTTGATTATCTAATTGAATTCCATAATATGGATTTAGTGACATATCATACTTTTCACTAACTTCAACTCCATTTACTTTTTGATAAGCTTGAATTACCGGGAAAATTTCACAAGCCGGATCAACGTCTTGGATATATGTATTTTCACCAACCATAAAACTATTTTGACTTGATAAATCTACTGGTATCATCCCAAAGAAATCATGATCACCACACATATAGATCATTGGCACATTAACACCGTTATAATCACTAGCAAGTGATACAATTTCTTCTTTGTCAACTGCTGGTGCTGAAACTGCACCAACTGCTGCAAATTTATCAGCATATTTAATACCATATAATTCACTAGCACTTCCACCAGCTGATAATCCAGTAATATATACTCTAGAAGCGTCAATTTGTGGATATTTAATCTTTAACATTTCCAACCATTCAATTAACTTATCCCCTTCTAATCCGTCACAATTAAAGAAGTTTGGACCTGGTTCATGAGTACTTGAATCATAAACAATATCTTGCCATTCAGGGGCCATTACAATGAATTTTTCTTGACTTGCTAATTCTACCCAGCCAGTAGTTTCACCTTGTAATCTAGCATCATTACCATTTCCATGTAAAGATATAACTAATGGTATTGTTCCATTTTCAGCTTCAAAAACATCATTAGGTATATATTCAAACCAAGTATAATTTCCTTCACCATTTAATGGTGCATTATAAATTGGATTATATTGAATATTCAATTCTTCATAGTTTGCAATTTCAATTAATGGATATGGATCAGTATATTTTGCAACATCAGCCATATAGAATTCTGTTTTTTCATTATGCTGACGATAGTTTTTTGAAAACACATTATTCCAAGCATTTTCAAAAGCTTCAGCTAACGTTTCTTCACCACTAACTACAACTTGTTGTAAAGGATTATTTTTATTTTGGTAAACATTTTCTGTTACTTTTAAAGCATCATTAGCACGCACATAATAGTCTTTAGCTTTTGAACTAGGATTACTTAGATAGGCAGGTAATGGAACATTATAATCGCCATCAATATCCATTGAGCCATTATAAGTCATAATTCCAGCAACAGCATAACATTTTTGACTCAAATAGTTATTTACAAATGTTGCACCATCATCAATACCAATTACTTTAACATTAGATACACCTGTACCAAGCATTTTAATAAATGCATCTAAATCATCCTGATTATAAGTTGCATTATTAATTGGTGTTACAACTGTTACTGAAGTAGCCCATTCTTGCAAATTAGAAATAATGTTCATTTCAGTTAATAATTTTTCTGCCTGTTTTTCACTTATATCACCGGCATAAACATAATAAACTGGTGTAACACAATTAGAATAATCAGACAAATAGCCATCATTTGCTGCATTATATGTATAAGTAGTATCTGAATTTTGGATTAAATCAATTGTAGTAGTTTGTTCATTTTCTTTTAAAATAGTTTCTAATTGATTTTGAATAAATGGTGTATACCAAAATAAATATCCAGCCTTATATGGATGAATTGGATCACACATATAATAATCTCTTAAATTGATATTAGTATTAATAAATGACGAATTATTCCACATATCAATAACATCAATATCCCATTTTGCCTGAACTTCCAACAATATATCAACCATTTTTTGATATGTTGTTTGATAAACATCTTTAATTTCTTGAACATCCCCACCATTGATTTCAACAAAATGTTTGATTGCTTCATCACTCAAATATGGATCGGTATAAAAAATTACTGGACAATCCCATTTTTCTTTTGCATAAGCAATTATATATTCAATTGCTCCAGTAATTGTTGAATAGTCAAAATCTTTTATATCGTATGATTTTGATAATGTACCAAAATCAATTCCAAGTGATGCATCATTAGTTGATAGCTGAACTACCAAAGCATCCAAATTACTATTTGCATCGATGCTGCCATTTTCTAATTGGGTGATATAACTAATATCATCCCGCACTCCTTCTTTTTTAGCAAGAGGACCCCCAGTTATGGCCTGTTTTATTGAAGTGCTTCCAGTGATTTTTTGAATATAATCAGGAAATGCAGTTCCTTCACTTTGGAATCCATAAGTAATTGAAGAGCCCAAATAGCCAATTGTTTTATTTTTTAGAAAACTATTATCAATAGATGAAATGTTATCTAAATTAAGACTTGAGCTATTAGGATTTAATAATTCCTCTAATTTGTTATAATTTTGAACACTATCTTTATCAACATCTGATAAACTTTCATATTCATCTAAAATATTTACTGCCTGCAAATAAGTTTGCTCTACATCTGTTGCTTCAAGCATTGAATTAGGTAAAAGATCAATTTGTTGTTCAACTGACTGTACAGTAACTTGACTAGTAGTTTCTATGGCATTAGCTGGAGTAACAGCACTAGCAGCTGAAAGCATAATCGTACTAGCAACTAATAAAGCGGATAATCTTTTAAACTTTTTCATTTTTCCCATCCTTTCTGTATCCGCTTACATATTATCATGATTAATTTTGTTTTTTCATTCTAAAATTAAATGGTTCATTCAAAATTTGAATGAAAACTAATTTAACACTAAATTATATACTAATAAAATAAAGTACATCAATTCATTATATCCCAAATTATCATCTGCTTCTTTACCAAAAACAAAATAATCATCGAAATATTTCAAGCCATCGTGATCATCATCAATGGTCCATAACATTTTATACATCTTATTATCTACTAGAAAGTCCTTTATATGGCTATAAGCACGCTGTTGAATCGAAATAACAACTAATAATGAATCATCTTCTAATTTAGTTAATATTTCTTTTTGATAATGATAATCAAAAATTGCATACGCCTCTTTTCCAATCGAAATTAATGCCATTTGTAATAAGTGTGTCATAGCCATTGATAATTCAGAACCCATAAAATAAATAGTATTAGCTGATTTTAATTTTTCAATGATCCGTTTTAAATGTTGATGATCTAAATTATATATATTATTGATGCAATCACTTATTTTTTTATGAATATCATCAACTATTACTGAATATTCTCGATTTTTTATTGTTTGATTGTTTTTTTCAATCATCCAATTTGAACGAATGATGTTGTTTTTAAAATCATTATAATTTTGATATCCTATTTTTTTAATAAATCTGCTTAACGATGATTGTGAAAAAAAAGTTTTTTCACTTAATTTATCTAGTGAATACCGGTCTAAATCATACCGATTTTCTAAAAGATTTTTTGCGATTAATACATCATTATTTTCTGTGTATGCCTTATTAATTAAATATAATAAATCATATACAGCAATAGCATTTTGATAATTATTATTTTTCACATTTACACTTCCTAACTTTTTTATTTTAATGATGAATTGATTTTATATTAATAATTCTATTACTTTATTTAATCTTTGAAAATAATTAAACAGTTAAAATTAAAGATTTCTTAATAAAATTTAGTTCTATTGATTATCTTAAATTATCTTGGTATTATTTAGTTATTCATTGAAAGGATGATCTAAATGGAATATTTTGCTTCATTTTTTCCTAGCATTATTTTAATTATGACAGGTATTATTATCTTTTTAAATAATCAAAAAATTAATGCCAAGGATAAAGATTACTGGTTATGCTTTATGTATGCTTTTTCTTGGACATTGACTAGCATTCTTACTATATTAAATCTAGTTACACCTTTTTCATCAGCAATTATCCTGGTCATTGTAAATATTGCAATCTATTATTTTTATCAAAAATATGTAAAATAAAAATGTGGAGAAGTTCCACATTTTTAAGCGTCTTTTGATTTAACAACTATAATTGGTTTAGATGTTTTAATTAAAGCAATATCTTTACTTACCTGATTAGAAACACATAAAGGATCACTTCTTACAAGATAGTAATTATCTAAGGGATACATCGCTCCCGTTATATCAATATAACTATCATCTAAAGCATATAATGAAAAATACTGGTATTCATCTTTGAATATTTGATGAGTTCCTGGTTTAAGTAAATAAATAATATTTTGCTTATCGATGATGCGAATCTTGATTGACTGATATTTTTCCAATAAACAGACAGCACTAAAGAAATGATCTAAACGGCCTCCCGTTACGCCATAAATATCAACTTCATCATAGCCATGATCAATAGCATATTCAAGAGCCGCATGGGTATCAGTTACATCTTTATGAGTTGGTAATTGTTTTATTTTTAGTTTTTGTAACAGATTTTTATTATTAATGGAATCAAAATCACCAATGGCATAGATGGGCTGGATTCCCTGGCTTAATAAAACCTCAATTCCTTTATCAACTCCGATATAATCAAGATTTAAATCAACTTCATTAGCTAAAGCACTGCAAATTCCGATTTTCATTGTAATGACTCAATCTTTTTCGCGTAATCATCACTATTAAAAATATAACTTCCGGCTACTAGTACATCAACACCAGCGTCACGACAAATTTTACCGGTAATATCATTGATACCGCCATCAACTTCAATTAAATAATGATAATTATTTTCTTGTTTTAATTTAGCTAAACAGGCAATTTTATCAACTGCTGATTCATTAAACACTTGTCCACCAAAACCAGGTTCGACAGCCATGATTAAAATTAAATCCAATGAATCTAAATATGGTTTTAAAACCGAAACATCAGTATCTGGTTTAATCGATATTCCCACCCCGATATGGTGCTGTTTTAAATAATTGATCATTTCAAAGATTTTATCTTTAGCTATCGCTTCATAATGAAAAGTAATTGATGAAGCATTACTGTCAATAAAGTTTTTGGCATATTTCATCGGATCACTGATCATTAAATGAACATCTAAATATAAATCAGTTATCTTACTGATATCTTTTAAAATACTGTAACCAAATGAAATATTAGGTACAAAGTGCCCATCCATAACATCATAATGCAACCAATGGGCTGTTTTAATTGCTTCTAATTCATCTTTTAAACACGCAAAATTAGCTGCTAACAACGAAGGCGCTATTTTAACCATACTTTCTTTCCTCTTTCTTTTTAACTTCTTGTAAATTCATTAAATAATGCTCATATCGCTCTTTAGAGATTAAACCCTTTGCTACTGCCTCTTTAATGCGACATTGCGGTTCGCTATCATGTAAACAGCCTCTAAATTTACATTCACTAGCTAGAGTGGCAAAATCGTGATAAGCCACAGCGGCTTCTTGAGGGGTCATATCTAGCTCTAATGATGAAAATCCTGGGGTATCGCCTAAATAACCGCCATACATCTTAATCAATTCTACATGGCGAGTCGTATGTTTACCGCGTCCAAGTGATTTAGAAATATCATTAGTTTCTAGATTTAAAGTGATATCTAATGCATTTAATAAACTGCTTTTACCAACCCCGCTTTGTCCAGTAAAAACAGTTACTTTGTCTTTAAAGATTTCCTTAATTTCATCAATGCCCTGATTATTTTTAGAACTAGTCTTAAATAAACGATAACCAGCTTTATGATAAGCTTGATAGTAATGATCTAAACTATCATCGTCGATTAGATCAGTTTTGGAAAAAATAATGATCGGTTCAATTTGATAATGTTCAATTACCATTAAAAACTTATCTAATAAAATCGATGAAAAATCTGGTTCTTTACAGGAACAGACAATTAAGGCCTGGTCAACATTGGCAATTAATGGTCTTACTAAAGAGTTTTTGCGCGGTAATATTTTCATTACATAACCATCATTATTGCCTTCTTGCTGGTACTCAACAAAATCGCCAACCAGAGGCTTGATTTCGTTTTTACGAAATTTACCTCTGGCCCGGCATTGAATAATCTGATTATCAGCTTCAACATAATAATATCCTGCTAATGCTTTTATGATTCTTCCTTTAGCCATTATTTTCTCCTAATCCTCATCATCTGGTGAAGCTGTTTCTGGCTGTTTTGAATAATAATATAAAGTAACCGTAGTTCCTTTTTTAGAAACTGTAGTATCCGCTTCAGGACTTTGTCCGGCAACTGTATTAACACTTCTAAATGGGTAAGAACTTAATAAACTTTGATCGTTAGAATTAGATAAATCAACTAAATTAACGACAAAATTATTGTTTTCTAAAATAGTTTTAGCGGAATTAATATTGCGATCAAAAACATCACGAACGGTATAAGTCTTACCAGCGGAAACAGTTAAAGTAATACTACGATCATCGTCATCAGGATCAACTTTATAACCTTCACTTAGACTTTGTTTAATTACAGTACCTTCAGCTTGTTCAGATTCTTCAGTATTGATCGTTACTTGGAAACCAAGCTTTTTAAGGGCAGCTTCAGCCTCACTTTGACTCTTACCAAGATAATTTCCTACGACAATATAATTCCCTTTAGAAACTGTTAACGTAATAGTTAAATCACTTTGATCCGTTGGATCTAATTTAGTCCCTTTATCCCGGTTTTGTCCGATTACTTCGCCTTTAGTCTTTGAAGAAACTTCTTCTTCAACCACTATTTCAATATCAACGTCTTTATTCAACTTACTAATAGCATCCTGGGCTTTTTCTAAAGTCATTCCCACATAATTATCTAAAACAATATATTTTCCTTTAGAAATCGTTACCGAAACCACATCACCATCTTTAATTGATTTACCAGCTTTGGGATTAGTTTCAATGATTTCACCAGCATCATATTTATCTGATAGTTCTTCACTAACATTTTCATCGATCGTTACGTTATATTCAGCTAAAAGTTTTTCGGCTTCAGCAATTGTTTTTCCCGTTAAATCAGGCATTAAAGTAGCATCACTGCCAGAATTCAAATAAATTACAAAAGCTACTGCTAAAACAACTAAAGCCGTAACTGCTCCAATAATAACTTTAGCTTTGGTATCTAAACCTTTGATTTTTTTAACTAATCGTTTAAAAAAGCCATCACTAGTTTCTTCCATTTCTTCTTTTTCTTCCTGGCGGGTTCTAAGATCACCGGTATTGCCAGTTGAAAAAGCCGTATGGGGATCAGCGACAATTGTTGGTTCATCATCACTATCATACGAAAATACTAGTTTTTCTTGATCAGGATGTTCTAGACAAGTATTAATATCTTCCATCATCTCACTAGCACTTTGATAACGGTCATTTAAATTTTTGGCCGTTGCTTTGATAACGATGTTTTCAACTGATTGGGGAATCGATGGATTAAAATCCAATAATGATGGTAAATCTTCTTGCATGTGTTTTAAAGCAATATTAACTGGTGATTCACCATTAAATGGCACTTGCCCTCTTAACAATTCATAAAAAACGATTCCTAAAGCATAAACATCACTTTGTACGGTAGCTTTTTCCCCACGAGCTAATTCCGGAGCTAGATAATGCAATGAACCCATGATTACATCAGTTTGGGTTACTTGCGCTAATGATTGCATTGAAGCAATTCCAAAATCTGCAATCTTAGCTGTTCCACTATCAGTTACTAAAATATTTTGCGGTTTTAAATCACGATGAACAATTCCTAATTGATGTGCTTTGGCAATCCCGCTGACGATTTGTTTCATGATATCAATGGCTTCGATGTAATGAACCGCACCGCGTTTTAAGATCAGTTCTTTTAAAGTAGTTCCAGGAACATATTCCATTACAATATAGTATTTATCATCATCTTCGCCAACATCATATATCTCTACAATATTACGATGAGAAAGTGCGGCCGCTGCACTTGCTTCCCTTTGGAATCTAGTTACATATATGGGATCTTTTGCTAAACTTGTTCTTAAAATCTTAATCGCAATCGTTCGATTTAAAATAATATCTTGAGCTAAATAAACATCAGCCATCCCACCTTGGCCAATTAATTCTAATAATTCATAACGCTCTGCAATTATTTTCGCCATTTTATCTTCCTCCCTGGTTATCTATGATGGCTATACCGATATTGTCACGACCACCATTTTCATTAGCCTGGTCAATTAATTCAATAACTTTTTCCATTACTTTAGTATCTTTAAGTAATATTTCTTTGATTTTTTCATCATCTAAACAATTATATAAACCGTCACTGCAAAGAAGCAAGATACCATCATCAAAATCCATTTCGATAAGTGAAGGCTTCAATTCCGTCTGCGCTCCGATTGCCTGAGTCAACACATTTTTTTTCATGTGATGTTTAGCTTCCTGTTCGCTAATAGCCCCACGATCAACTAATTCATTTACTAGTGTGTGATCTTTAGTAATTTGTGATAACTGATTATCTTTTAAAATATAGGCCCGACTATCACCGACATGTGAGATATATAATTTATTATCCATATAAATAGCAACAACGATCGTTGTTCCCATACCTTGATGTTCAATGTTTTGCATTGCCATTTTTTTAACGATCTGATCACATTCAACAATTGTTTCTTGAAGCCATTTTTTTAATTCATCACTATTATCAAATGGGGGAATAATACCAAAACAGCTCATAAAATGGTCCATTACTACTCGTGAAGCAATTTCGCCCGAACGATGACCACCCATACCATCACAAACAAGGGCAATGACCTGATCTTTAGTATTTGCATTTACGGCTGCCTGATCTTGATTTTTACTCCTTACTTTTCCAATGTCTGTTTTTGCATAATAGTTCATTATTTCACCCCGCCTCTTTTAGAACGCAACTGTCCACAAGCGCCATCTATATCACGACCATGTTCCTTTCTTAAAGTCACATTAATATGTAATCTAAGTAATTCACTTTTAAACATTTCCACCGTTTCTTTACTACTTGGCTGATAACCATGTTCATCAACCGGATTATAAGGAATCAAATTGACATAAGCATTCAATCCTCTTAAATAATGAGCTAGCTGTCGAGCACAAACTAAGCTGTCGTTAATATCTTTTAATAAAATATATTCAAAAGTAACTCGGCGATTGGTTTTAGCGATATAATCGCTAACAGCTACTCGTAAATCATCTAATGGATATGTTTTATTGATTGGCATCAAAGTATTGCGAATTTCATCATTTGGTGCATGTAAAGAAATCGCTAAATTAGTTTGAATCCCTTCATTACTATATTTTTCGATCCCTGGTATCATACCACAAGTTGAAATCGTAATATGTCGAGCGCCGATGGCAAGACCATGAGGATGATTGATGATCCTTACAAATTCCATCACATTATCATAATTATCAAATGGTTCACCGGTTCCCATGACTACCACATGACTAACGCGCTCGTTAGTATCATGCATTACTTTCATGATCTGACCAACGATTTCCCCTGGTGTTAGATCACGCTGTTTTCTTAGTAAACCACTGGCACAAAAACTGCATTTCATATTGCAGCCAACTTGACTAGTAACACATAAAGAACGGCCATAATCATGGATCATCAAGACACTTTCAATCAAACTGCCATCTAATAATTTAAATAAATATTTAATCGTTCCATCTCGTGATACTTGTTTTTCAACAATTTCTAAAATGTCTAACGTAAAATTTTCTTTTAAAACATTTCTTAAATCTTTTGATAGATTAGACATTTCATCAAAAGATGTAGCTTGTTTTTGATATAGCCAGCTAAACACCTGTTTAGCTCGAAACACCTTTTGACCAATTGAACTAAAATATTCACTTAACTGTTCTAAAGAATAATCATAAATATTTTTCATCTTACTTTCCTTTTTCTAATTTGCACATATAAAAACCATCACTATCATAAATATATGGCAAAATTGTTTTTTCTTCAATAATTTGCATATCGGGATATTTTTCAATAAACCTAGCAATCATTTTTTCATTTTCTTTTTTATTGATAGTGCAGGTACTATAGACCATTTTACCACCTTTTTTAAGTAAATAGTAGGCATTGTCTAATAATTTTACCTGAACTTTCATAATTGCATCAATTGCATTAGAATCATGATAACGGATTTCCGGTTTTCGTTTCAAGACTCCTAAACCACTGCATGGTGCATCTAAAAGAATTTTATCAAAGGTATTTGCTGGAAAACGCTCTTTTAAAGTAGTTGCATCACCGTTATGTAATTCAACATTATTGACCCCTAATAACTTTAAATTAGCTTTAACTAATTCAATTTTATGTTCAAACAAATCATAAGCGATTATTTTTCCTTGATTATTCATCAAGGCAGCTAAATGAGCTGTTTTACCCCCAGGAGCACAGCACATATCTAAAACCAGATCATCTTTTGTTGGTGCTAAAAGTGGTGCAACCAGCTGGCTTGATTCATCCTGGATTGCAATTAAACCTTCTTGATAATAGCTTGTACTAGCTAGATTACCTGATTTATATAAAACACTATCATTAGCTAAAGTTCCACTAGTAAATTTATGATCTTCTAAAATCTTAGCTTTAGTCGTTTTTAGAGTATTGACCCGTCCCGTTCGATTAGGAATGGTATTATCATGAAAACAGATTTCTTTAGCGGTTTTATAATCGTATTGTTTGCTTAACATTTTAACTAGCCATAAAGGATGACTGCTTTCAATTGATAGTTTAACTAAGGGATCCGTAGTTTCAATTTCTCGTTTACCATTAGTAATAAAATTACGTAATATAGCATTAACAAATTTACCAGCGTATTGATTCTTTTGTTTGGCTAAATTAACAGCTTCATTAATGATTGCATAGCTAGGAATCTTATCTAAAAAAAGCAATTGATATAAAGCCATTAATAAAATCATTTTTTCTCTAACTTTGACCCGTTTTCCTTCAATATAAGGAGCTAACTGGTATTCAAGGTAGAGCTTGTTTTGAATTGTTCCATAAACTAATCTGGTTGTCAAGTCTTTATCATTTCTTGACAGACAGCTTTGTTGTAAATAAGCATTTAAAATAATATTTAAATAACTATGTTCTTTTTCATATCTTAATAAAATATCTAAAGCAACTTTTCGAGACATAACATTTCCTTTCTAAATCTGATTATAGGGATTAAAATCACAAACTACATGAACTTTGGTATTTTGCTGATTAAAAAAATCACTCATTCTTTCTAATACTGGATATATTTTTTTACTATCTGTAAATTTAACTAAAATTCTTTGGCGATATATATCTTGCATGCGATAAATTAAACTATTAGCTGGTCCTAAAATAGCTACATTAGTTAACTGCTTTTGCAGATAACTTTTTATTCGCAATGCATTTTGACTAACACTTGTTTCATCTTTTCCTTGAATAATAATACTTAATAAATGAACATACGGTGGATATTTAGCCATCTTTCTAATTTCCATTTCTTGATTAAAAAAACGTAAATAATCATGGTTTTTAACACACTGCAAGACAAAATGATCAGGATTATAAGTCTGGATCATCACTGTTCCTTCTTTTTTTCCTCGACCACTGCGCCCAGAAACTTGTTCCAATAACTGAAAAGTTCGCTCATTAGCGCGAAAATCAGGGATATTTAAACTTAAATCAGCATCTAATACCCCAACAAACGTAACATTTTCAAAATCAAGACCTTTAGCAATCATCTGGGTTCCTAACAAAATATTAGCCTCACCTTTTGCAAACTTATCTAACAGTTTTTGATGACCACCTTTATTTTTAGTCGAATCAATATCATAGCGCAGTACTCTAGCGCCATCAAACTGATTAGTTACTAATTCTTCAATTTTTTGGGTTCCCGTACCTATCTGTTTTAAATTCTGACTATGACAATTAGGGCAAGTACGCGATACAGGAATTTGGTATTCACAATAATGACATTTTAATTTCTGTTCATGTTTATGATAAGTAAGCGTTACATCACAATGAGGACACTTAATTACTTCACCACAGTCATTACAACGCA
>NZ_JAGHEW010000140.1 GCF_017889095.1 Thomasclavelia sp.
GCTTTAAACTGGGCATCTTCATTTGCATCATGTTGTTGATTGAATAAATCTTGTAAAACAGTATCAATTTGTTTTACATCATCATGTGGTGAAAAAATAATAGTATGATTACCAAATAGCTCTGTTTCTAAAGAAACAAAACGTGATACATCTGAATATTCCGCTTCATCACTTAATTCTTGGTTATTACCATTATTGATAGCAACAACTCAATAATAATTTTCGTATTTATTACCTGTCAAAGCTACTTCAATTGAAGTATCACTTACCAATTTTTCAATATTACTATATGTACCATAAGCACTTTTAGCCCATTGCAATTGATAGTGAGTTGCATTTTCACTTGCATCCCAGCTTATTTTTACTTTATCATTACCTACCTTATTAAGTTTAATATTTGTAGGTGTCGCTGGTTTTTCACCAACTCGAGTTTTAGCACTTACTTCATTACTTTCACTAGATTCATTTCCATTTATAACTTTTAATTTAAAACTATATTCATTACCAGGTTTTAATCCCGTAACCTGATAAGCACTTTGTTTTGTCAAAGTATCGATTTTACTATAGAACTGATCATTTGGTCCTTTTTGATACAATTCAATTTCACTATAAATACAAACTGGATTAGTCCATGTTAAATCTAAAGTCGTTTGTGTGCGACTAGCACTATCAATCGTTAAATCATCGATTGTATTAGGAGCCACATCACTATGAACAACAAACTTCTCCCGATCAGTTAAACTATCAATCGTTTTATCGGTTAATGCTAATTCATCATGTTCATTTACTGTAATATATTCATGAGTATATGAACTTCTTAAATATACCTGTCCATTTCCGGCTGGTTCAATTACAATTGATTCCCAACCACCAGGATTAGTTTCTTTTCCAACAATCGCACTAACCGCCCCATCTTGCCAGTTAGCCGAAATAATTACCATATTAGGATTACTTTTAGATTTTAAAGCAACAGTGTTGATAGCACCAGAAACATCGCTCATAATATAATTATCATTAGTAGTAAATTCAGGCATAAACTTTTCATTATCACTAATATTATTAATATCTCCAGTTACTTTTACTGGCTGTAAGTTTTGCTGGTTAGCAAAACTTACTAATTTATTAGTAGCTACATTTTCAATATAAACATATTCATCAACTACTGCAACTTCCTTAAAATTAAAGATTTCCGCTTCATCATCACTAACTTTATCTAAGCGTCCATCTTGATTAATTCCTAAATAAACTCCACTATTACTTTTTAACTTATAACCAGTATCAACTGGTTCAATCGTAAACTTATGATCATTGGCAACGCTTGTATCATAATTGAAAACAAAAGAAATACCATTACCTAATGTATTTTCACATTTTAATAAAGCTCCATTATTTCCAACTGAAGCAAAAGCATATTTACCATCATCCTGTTTACTGATATTAAACGCCACTTTAGCTTTAGCTTTGTCATTTGATATTTTGCCATCTACATATACAGCTCCACTATCATTCCAAGTTACTTCACGCACTTGCACTGCTTTATTAGTTGAGCTGGCTACAATAGCATAAGTTTTATTTTCATCAAATTCTGGAATTGATAACGGTTGAGCTACTACCGGCTTAATCGTTACTACTCCAAGTACCATTATTAGCGTTAAGACCGACGCCAATATCTTTTTCAATGTTTTCACTTTCATCCTTTTCCTTCCTTTCCAAGTTAATGTGCATTATCTTTTACTTTTTTAACACATTTACATCATATTTATAAATTACCATAATCTTATTTTTAATTAAATAATTTCGCTGATTCCTGTAACCCGTTACATTCTTTGTAACAAAAAAAGACTAATCATAACGATCAGTCTATAAATTCCTACTAGTAAATTTTAACGGTAACGATCTTTTTTGATTATTTTGTAATTCTCGTGTCACTCGTTCTAAAATATACATTACTGGTATTTGACAAGAGATATTATAAGTTTGTGGTAAGATAATATCTTTAATATAATAATTGATACATAAATCGCTCATATTACCAATTGTCGTGTTAGGCAAATTAATAATCGAAACGATTTTAGTATTTTGCCGCTGGTACATTTTAATTTGATCAATTATTTCTCTAGTTTCACCACTTTCACTAAGAACGATCAATAAATGTTTACTATCACCAGTAGCTGGTGGCGGCCAATATGGATCATCAATTCCCTGAGAAAAATAACCAACATTAGAAAAATAACGAGCCCCAAACTTCCCAAGCAAACCACTTGTCCCAATCCCCAAAAAAGTTATTACCTGAGCAGTTTCAACATATTCAACAAACTTTTTAATATCAGCTTTAAAATCATCACTGCGAGCATAATTAAAAAAATCTAAAATAAGATCAATTTCATCATCAATATCTGGTAACAGCAACCCTTCATTAAACAATTTTAATCTTGTTTTAAATTCCACAAACCCCTGACAATCCAGCTTTTGACAAAACCGAACTACTGTCGCCGTAGAAACATGGGTAGCTTTAGCTAAATCTCTAACTGACATTTTAATTACATCAGGTATATTTTTAATTACATATTGATAAATACTAGTTTCTGTTGCATTTAATAGTGCAATCTGCTTATATGTAAATAACATCAAATCACCTGCCATTATATATATTTTAATACATAAAAGTTGTTTCGACAATAAAACAAAGCCGGATTATTTAAAATAACCCGTCAATAAAAATAATCAATATTTCATAAATAACAATTATAAATAAGAACTATAATTCACTTATTTAAAAACAAATATAACCAGGAAATTATCCTGGTTATATAAAATTCCCTATTTATAATTAATGCAAATACACTTTTTTAAACCTAAAATAATATAAAACAAACAACAATGATGTAAGGGCCCAGGAAATTGGATAAGACACAATGATCATCTTAAAAGTAGTAAGAGTAACAAACAACACCCAAACTACTCTAAACAAACAAATTCCACCACAAACAAGTAGCATTGGTTTAAAAGAATCACCACAACCCCGCATTGTTCCTGATAATATTTCTACGATACAATAAGTAAAATAAAACGGTGTTAAAAAGTGAATTATCTCATTACAGTTTGTAATCAAACTAGGATCACTAGAAAATAAACTGCTTACTTGGCTGGCAAATAATGAAAGTAGACAGCTTAACAAAATAGCGGCTGAAAAGAACATCGCCAGTGACGTTTTAATTCCTTTTTTAATTCGCTGATGCATGCCAGCACCATAATTTTGACCCACAAAAGTAGTAATTGAAGATCCAAAAGCGCCTGATACCATCCAAAATAAAGCATCAATTTTAATATATACTGCCCAGGCAGCAATTGTATTAGTATCAAATAAATTAATTTTAGTTTGTAATAATAAATTAGAAATTGAATACATTGTTGATTGTAATCCAGCTGGTATCCCAATTTTGATAATCCGTTTTAAGATCGGATAATCAAAAGCAATTTTTCTAATTACTAATTGATAAGATTCAGTTGCTTTAATTAGCTTTCTAACAACTAATACAGCTGAAACAAATTGAGCAATGATCGTTGCTAAAGCCGCTCCCGCAATCCCAATATTTAAATAAGCGATAAAAACAAAATCGAAAACAACATTAATAATCGTACAAACAACCAAATAATATAAAGGTGTCTTGGAATCACCTACTGCTCTTAATATCCCGGCACCCATGTTATAAATAACTGAAGGAATCATTCCTAAAAAATAAATTTGCATATATAAAGCAGCATCCCCTAAAATATTTTTAGGTACTCCAAGCAAATCAAGACTTTGATAAGCAAACAAACAGCCAAACAAACTCATCAATAATCCACACACTAACGATAAAGCAAATGATGTATGAACCGCTTTAAATACCCCCTGATGATTATCACTGCCAAAATATTGAGCAATAACTACCGTTGCTCCTGATGATAAACCGACAAAAAAATTAACGACTAAATTCGTTAAATTACCGGTTGAGCCAACCGCTGCTAAAGCCGTTGTCTTTAAATACTGACCAACAATGATCGTATCAACAGTATTATATAGCTGCTGGAAAAAAGTCCCAATTAAAATAGGGACAAAGAAAACAAGTAACTGTTTCCAAATTACCCCATTGATTAATTTAGTATCTTGACTATTCAATTCATTTTCCCCCTTATTTAAACATTTCCATAACTTCTACTAGCGAATCAACAATCGCAATTGTTTCTTGTTCTTGTTTTTTAGTAGCTTTAGCCAGGTCTGGAACCATGATACAAGGAATATTGGCTCGATTTGCTGCTTCAACTCCTACAAAAGAATCTTCTAAAACCAATGCTTCTTGACTATCAATTTGAAAATGTTCTAACACTTTTAAATAAATTTCCGGATCCGGTTTTCTTTTATTTACCTCATTTCCACATATAAGATAATCAAAATAATCGATTAAATTTAATCTTGTCAATCGCTCAACTGTTAACTCACGGCTAGTAGCAGTAGCTACTGCTTTTTTGATTTTTAACTGATCTAGTTTTTCTAATAATTCAAAAGCTCCTTTTTTAACATCAATATGATTATCTAAAATACTTCTTCCATATATACTAACTTCATCCATAATATCTAATGAAAGTGAATATTTATTTAATTCCTGTAAAACAATTTCTTTAGATTCCTGTCCATTTCGTCCCACACAATTTAAAAAGATTGTTTTTCCTAAATCACTAACACCATGTTTTTTGCCTATTTCCTGCCAGGCTTGATACCAGACAATTTCGGTATCTAAAAGTAATCCATCAACATCAAAAATAACTAACTTAGGATGCATAATTCCCTCCATAAATATTTTTTGCTTTTAAATATTAGCCCCTCTACTTTAAAGTGTCAATATATCTTAATTCATTTTCACTTTCAGAAAATAAAAAAGTGCAAAGCAAAGCTTCACACTTAATGTTTTATTTTACGTAATGAGTATTTTCTAACATTACTCCGCAGCCATTAGCAACACAATTTAATGCATCATCAGCTACAAATACTGGTACACCAAGTTCGTTTTCTAATAAACGATCTAATCCTGTCAATAAAGCACCCCCACCAGTTAAGAAGATACCTCTAGATACGATATCGGCAGCTAATTCAGGTGGTGTTTGTTCTAGAACGTGCTTAGTTTCTCGAACGATTGTTTGACAAGTTTCTCTTAAAGCTAATTCAGTTTCATCAGCAGTAATTGTAATTGTATGTGGTAAACCAGTTACTAAATCACGCCCTCTAACTTCAAATGTTTCATCGCTAATTCCTTTGATTGCGATACCGATTTGCATTTTAATTTGTTCAGCTGTACGATCACCAATCAATAATTTATATTTGTCTTTAACAAATTTAATAATATCTTCATCCATTACGTCACCAGCAATTTTTAATGAACTGCTTGTTACGATATCTCCTAATGATAATACGGCAATATCAGTAGTTCCCCCACCAATATCGATTACCATGTTACCTGTTGGCTTAGAAATTTCTAAACCAGCTCCAATTGCAGCCACTTTTGGTTCTTCTTCAATAAATACACGTTTTGCTCCACATCTTTCAGCAACATCTTTGATGGCGCTTTTTTCAATTGAAGTAATATTTGATGGACAGCAAATCAAGATCGTTGGTCTTGAAAAGATTCCTTTTAAGTTTAATTTATTAATAAAATGAGTAATTAAGATTTCTGTAATTCTAAAATCAGCAATAACTCCATCTTTTAATGGTCTGATTGCTTTTACTCTTCCTGGTGTTTTTCCTAACATATCTTTAGCCTCTTGCCCTACAGCTAGAGGTTTTTTTGTTTCTTCATCTATTGCAACTACAGAAGGTTCATTTACTACGATACCTTCACCTTTGACATAAATTAAAATGTTTGCAGTACCTAAGTCGATACCAATTTCTTTTGATAATGCCATTATACGTCCTCCTTGTTTTTTCTTAACTATTGTACCATGATTTTTTTTATTTACAAGGTAAAAAACCAAATAGCGATAATTTTTTTAATTATCACTATTTGGTTGATTATACCGCGATTTTTGATAGCTCCTGATTGAAATATTTTTCCGGATTTAACGCCTGGTTATCTTTTTCTAAAATAAAGTGTAAATGATTCTTTAACTCCGACTCATAAACATTTTCACCACTAGTGCCAATCTTATCACCTTGTTTTACTATAGCATCTTTTTCAACACTGACTTCACTAAGTGACTGGTAAGTTGTAGCGACACCAGATTCGTTTGTAATCGTAACGATCCAGCCAAGCAAAGCATCATTTTCTTTTTTCGTAACCGTTCCTGAACAAGCAGCTTTTACTTCAAAAGATTGACCATTATTAGAAAAATCAATTCCTAAGTTAGGTCGATATACGCCCTCAAAGTAAACTAGCGCCTTTTCTAATTCTTCATCAGATAAACTAGCATCATAAAATTTTTTTACTATTTCTATTTTGTCATCAACTGGCTTGATCAACTTTTCACTAGGAGCCTGAGGATCTTCTTGATCCTGATTTTCATCTTTAGGGTCTTCTTCAACCTTAACAACCGCTGTATCACTATAAGGCTGATACTGATTGACGATCAACTGGACAATTCCAACCCCAAACAAAAAGAAGATAACTACTGCCGTAAACAAAAACACTCGCCGATTACGTTTAATAAAAAGTTTCATTATTTCACCTCATTTGTAGTGTTTCCACTAAAATTAGGTTTATACTAATTATTTACAATTTCAATATTAGTATAATAATGATTTAAAATCGTTTTATAATCACTGCCTTCAAGTGCCATGCCTTGAGCACCATATTGACTCATTCCGACACCATGACCACTGCCTAAAGTTTTAAAAACATATTTACCATCACGATATTCTATTTCAAAACAGCTTGAAGCAAGTCCTAACAGTTCTCGAACCTGTCGACCCGTATAATTTTTTCCCCCGACACTCAACGTAGCAACGCGACCACTTTTTTTATAAGCGATAATATTAAAATTAAGATCATCACAATTAAATTTTTCTTTTAACTGCGCTTTAGTAAAACTAACTTCACGACTATTACTTGGATCAATCGTTAAATCCCAATGACTATCAACGCTTCTTAAATATGGCAGGGCACTAGATTCAAAATAATCTTCAACATTTTCCGTCAAACCATTACTTGATGAAAAAAACAGCGCACTAATATAATTACCTTCATATTTCATTACTTCATTATTAGTTTGTTTAATTGCTGTAGTGATTTTTTGACAATACTCATCATATTTATCGCCCCAGTTTTTTTGCATCTGTTCTTTCGTTAAATAAACCTGGGAATTAGTTGTATTATCAACACTTAAATTACGATTATAAACAAACGTCCTGCTGGCAACGACTTGCGCTTTCAATGCTTCTAATTCAAAATTAGCCGGCATTTCCCCCGCCACTACCCCTAATAAATAATCATCTAAATTAATATAGTTGATTTTATCATCGATCGTTACAGCTACTTCAACCACTTTTTCTTCTTCACTAGTTTTACCATCAATTGTTTTTTCTTGATAATTATTTTTTACTTTAATTGAAAAAAAGACAACTAAAATAAAAAAAACAATTCCTATTTTAACACCTATCTCTTTCATATGATTACCTCAATTAATCATATGAAAGAGCCTTAATAATTATGTTAAAAATGAATTGTCGCAAATTCCAATAAAAACGAACCTAATAAATAACCAAGCACTAACGAACAAATCAAATAAAACAAATAAAACTCACGGACCTTACCTTTATGAATAAAATGATCATAATTAAAACAAGTCAAGCCCCACATTGATAACATTACTGATATTACATAAACAAACAGTTTAATAATCTGATATGACATTATTTTTCAACTCCTTAAATTAATATTAACTAGTATAACATGATTAAAAGAATATACAAGAGGTGAAAAAATGCAAATAAGACTACGTCCTTATCAAGAAAACGATGCTATCCAGTTAATGATGATGGCTAATAATGTTAATGTATCGATAAACTTAAACGATAACTTTCCTTATCCTTATACTCTAGAAGATGCTAAAAATCATATTTTATTAACGAAACAAACTAATATCCCCGTTTTAGAATTTGCCATAACAGTAAATGATTTAGTATGTGGGGCAATCTCCCTAAGCTTTGGCCAGGATATTTATAGTCATCTAGGTGAAATTGGCTATTGGCTAGGTGAACCGTACTGGCACCAGGGGATTATGCAAAAAGCTATGTCAATAATGCTTAACTACACTTTTACTAATTATGACATTCAAATTATTATTGCCCGCGTATTTACTCGTAATAAATCAAGTATTCGCTTACTTGAAAAAAATCATTTTAATCATGTGGTTACTTTTAAAAAATATGGTTATAAAAATGGTGAATTTTTAGATATCGAACTTTATCAGTTAACTAAACAAGATTACTGGTTATCTTTACAAAAAGAATGCATATAATAAAGCAGGTGATAAAATGAATAATACAGTCTTACAAAACTTAATTTACAATCAGCTCTATGCAGCAGCTAACTATGAATTAATTGCCACAATTGCACCAACTAACGAGATTAAAATAAAGCTCCAAAACTATTCTGCTGACTGCAAAAACAATGCAACTTATTTAGATAAGATTTATCAAGAAGAAAATACTTCCAGTTACCATCCAATTATTCAAAAGCCGCAGTTTCATGGCAATTTTGTCGAATCAATAAAATGGATGTTAAATTATGAAGGCGATTCGAACCGCTTATTTTTTATTAACTCATTTTATGATGTTTACACAACTAGTCAGCGGCAAATCTTAACTTATATTGCCGGCATCTTAAATAATCATGCTATTGGATTAACTCATATCTCATTTACAAATTAATCATAAAAACAAAAAAACCAGAACTTAATGTTCTGGATATTTTTTAAATGGTGACCTGTACGGGATTCGAACCCGTGAATGCATGCGTGAAAGGCATGTGAGTTAACCGTTTCTCCAACAGGCCATGGCGCTTGAAGTAGGACTCGAACCTACGACCGATCGGTTAACAGCCGATTGCTCTACCAACTGAGCTATTCAAGCAA
>NZ_JAGHEW010000141.1 GCF_017889095.1 Thomasclavelia sp.
GTTGACAGTTGCATTTTTGACTCCTTCTGTCTTTCTCGTAGCTTCCTCCATTTTATTGGCACAGTTTGCACAATCTACTTCAATTTTATAAGTCTTTTTCATTACTGTTTCCTCCTTTTCAATTTATCAATTAAACAATCTTTTAATTGACAAGTTTAATATAATTACTTTTTTTCTTTAATTCAATCATTTGCTTTATTGTCCTTCTTTTTGGGTTATTTGTTCTTCCATTTGGGTTCTAATGGCAGTTACCTGAAAGAGGACAATCATGACATTTGCTTTTTAAATTCTTTTTCTTTTTATAATTTCTGTAAATACACCATATAAAATAACCTAAAATACATGCTATAATAAAATAATTCACTTTTATCTCACTCTCCCTTTATAGACCTATTATCAATGTTCCAATTTGAAAAACAATAAATGTAACTATCCAAGCTGTTAAAAGTTGAAATAATGCCACAAATCCAGTCCATACCCAGCTATTAGACTCTTTTTTAATAGTTGCTAAAGTAGCTGCACATGGTATATATAATAAACAGAAGACCATTAAACAAAACGCATTCAACGGACCAAAACCAATACCTTCTAGCGCTGTGGCAAAGGCACTCATACCTGCTGGTGAACTGGCATTAGTTATTCCAAACAAGACTGCACAGCTTGCTACCACTACTTCTTTAGCTGAAATACCAGCAATCAAAGCAACAACAATTTGCCAGAACCCTAATCCAATCAGAGCAAATACAGGAACTAGCCATTTTCCTATCATGGCGCCAAAGCTTTGTGTCATTTCGGTTGTATAACCATTGATACCAAAATTTAATATAACCCAAATAATCAATGTTGCGACAAAAATAGTTGTACCTGCTTTTTCAAGATAATCTTTAACCTTGTCCCAAACATAGATAGCAACTGTTCTTGCATCAGGCATCTTATACTCAGGCAATTCTATCAGCAGATAGTTGACACTTTTTTTCTTGTCAATAAAATGGATAATTGCTGAAACAATGATTGCGACAAGTATACCAATAAGATACATAGAATAAGCTACAATCATTGCATTTTCCTTAAAAAACATTTCCGCAAAAAGAATATATATAGTTAAACGGGCATTGCAACTCATAAACGGTGTTACCAGCATAACTTTATAGCGATCTCTCTTGCTCTCTAATGCTCGTGAAGCCATAATTGCAGGGACTGTACATCCAAATCCCAAAAGCATTGGTATAAATGCTTTCCCTGATAACCCTAACTTGCTCATCATACCTTCCATAACATAAGCTACTCTTGCCATATATCCACTATCTTCAAAAAAAGCCAAAGATAAAAATAAAATGAAAATATTTGGTAAAAAGGTAATAATTGTTCCTACACCACCAATAATGCCATCAATAATAAGTGAAGTTAATGTTTCTCCAGCACCACTACTTACCAAAAAATTTTCTACTGTTTTTGATATAAGATCGATCCCTATTTCAAAATAGCCTTTTATCCAATCTCCTAGTGTAAATGTCAA
The DNA here is from genome assembly GCF_017889095.1 of Thomasclavelia sp. Classification (GTDB taxonomy): domain Bacteria; phylum Bacillota_I; class Bacilli_A; order Erysipelotrichales; family Coprobacillaceae; genus Thomasclavelia. Next base: position 1,517 of record NZ_JAGHEW010000141.1, read on the forward strand.
GAAGAAAACGACTGCCATTATAATAAGAAACATAGGAATACCCAATATCTTATGCGTCAATAATTGATCAGCTTTTTCTGTAAGAGCATTTGACTTTTCTCTATGTATAAATGTTTCTTTCATAATTTCATCAATAAAATCATATTTTTGATTAATAATTTGCAAGTCATAGTTTTTATTTAAAAATTCAGGTAAAGTAATTGGATATTTCTTAGTAATCTCACTATCTTTTTCCAATAACTTTATTGCTGTCCAACGTAAGTTTTTAATGCTAGGATATTTTTGTTTTAACTGTTCAATAATCAAATCAATCTGATCTTCGATTTCATATGAATATACCATTGTATATTCCTCGTGATGATTATGTATATGATTTGATTTAGAGCTATGATGATGAATTAAACACGTTGGATCGACACAATCCTTGTGATGTGCTGCTGCATGAAGCAAGATATCCAATCCTTTTCTTTTTCTAGCCGAAACAGGAATTACAGGTATTCCAAGCATCTCCGGTAAACGATGTAAATCAATTTCCGTTCCTCGTTTCTCGACAATATCCATCATATTAAGTGCCAATACCACTGGTTTATGAAGTTCTAAGAGCTGTAATGTCAGATATAATCCCCGTTCCATACAAGAAGCATCAACCACATTGATAACAACATCAACTTCATCGCTTAATATAAAATCTCTAGAAATAATTTCTTCCATAGTGTATGAACTCAAACTATATGTTCCGGGAAGATCAACCAAGTGGATATTCAAATCGTGATCCTTAATCGCACCTTCTACTTTTTCTACTGTAACCCCTGGCCAGTTTGCGACTTTTAAATTTGCACCAGTATAGGCATTAAACAATGTTGTCTTTCCACAATTAGGATTTCCTATAAATGCAATTGTCATTTCTTTACTCATCATGCTACCTCCCCAACTTCAATATTTTTAGAAATATTGTAACCCAACGCAAATCGAGAGCCTCTAATCTTAATAATCATAATTCCTTTTCCTTTTTTATTTAAAACAGAAAATGGAGCATGTTTTGTCATTCCTAATGCCTCTAATCTTCTTGTCATCTTAAATGGCAAACTTATTTTTTAAACAATATAATCTTTGCCTACGATAGTATCCTTCAATTTCATAAATAACCTCCTTTAATGATTAAGCAACTATTTAATTGTTACAACAAGATTATATAAATTAAATAAATTGAAACAATAAAAACAGTCCTTTTACATCTATTTGGGAATACAATCATTCCAAATGGATTAGTTATAGCCAATTAATCCTAAATAGAAGTAAATATATCCCAAGAAGAAGGACAATAAAGCAAATGATTGAATTAAAGAAAAAAAGTAATTATATTAAACTTGTCAATTAAAAGATTGTTTAATTAATAAATTGAAAAGGAGGAAACAGTAATGAAAAAGACTTATAAAATTGAAGTAGATTGTGCAAACTGTGCCAATAAAATGGAGGAAGCTACGAGAAAGACAGAAGGAGTCAAAAATGCAACTGTCAAC
>NZ_JAGHEW010000142.1 GCF_017889095.1 Thomasclavelia sp.
GGTGTTTACTACACACCTGCAAAATATCGCTGGAGAGAATTAATGGGTCCAAGTTATGGACAATATTCAACTCGAATTGTAAATGGATTCTTATTTCATTCAGTACCATACAATAAAATGAATATTTATACACTTTCAGCTAGAATGTATAATCAATTAGGAAGTACATGTTCACATGGGTGTATTCGTTTAACTTGTAGAGATGCAAAATGGATATACGATTATTGTCCATTAGGAACAAAAGTTATTATAGTTGATGGAGGATCAGATCCATTAAGTAAACCAATAGCACAAAAAATACCATTAACGCAAACATGGGATCCAACCGATCCAGCAATTTAATCAAAGATTTAAGACGACATCATTTGTGGTGTCGTTTTTATTATATTAATGAATAAGTCTTTAATTAAATTTATAAGAAAAACGTATTATTAATTATTTTACATTCAATAGTATTGTAAAAAAAGCGCAAATAACAAAAAAATGTAAAAAAATGGATTTATATTGTGAATTAATATCGTTACATGATAATAATGTGATTGCATGTAGAAATTTTGGTTTTTTATTGTTATAATCTCTTTGACAAATAAAGAATTTTATTTGTGAAGTAAAGAAAGGAGTGGAATATTGAAAGAAAAATGTAAGAGATTGTTTTTGACATTTCTTACACTTAGTATGTTATTTAGCACTAATTTAATAGGAGTAAATAATATACAAGCAATTGATGAGAGTGATAATTTAGTAACAAATGAAGATAATGATGTAAAAGATGATTTTGAAGCTGGTGCAACGTTAGATAAAGATCAAGAAGTAACTGCAATGGATGAAGATGGTAATGTTTTACCATTAGAAGACGTAGAAGCAAATATGCCTAGTGAATCTGAAGAAAGCGATGATAAATGGGATGAAATGCCAAGAAGTAGAATTTCTAATAATTCTGTGGCAGTTGTTAATTTCAGAACTAAAAGTTCTTCAGAAGTAAATACTAGTTATACCGAAGTTAATACTGGTAGACCAGGATATACTAATGGTTATTATGCTGCTGATGGGGCTTTTTTAGGGTATGATAATGAATCAAATCCAACGAAAGTAAAATTTATGCAAGCAGGTGTAGTTGGTGAAGTTTCTGTCAAGGATGTAGAAGTATTAGATTATACATCATCAAAAGTTGTAACAACATCTAAATATTATGTTAGTGGTGGTAGATTGTATCACGGTATTGTAAGTAATTTATCAAACACTAGTTATTCTAGTAGATTGGATTGTGGACCAGCACCTTCTTATTTAAAGGAAGGGAAGGATTATTATAGTTACGATGGACATTATTTTTATGAAAATAGTACTTATGCTAGCTATTCAACGATGTTGAATGATTATCGTAATAATGTAAGAACTAATGCAGTAAATAGTTCTTCACCATATTATAATTATTTCCAATATTTATCACACCGCAGTAAAACTTCATATACTGCTGCGCAGTTAAATAGTGCAATTAATGCTATGGTTGGTTCATCTGAAAGTAACAATAATCGTACTTCTAAATTAAGAAATTTAGGAGCTACATTTATTTCAGAGCAAGATAAATATGGATCAAATGCATTATTAATGCTTGCAGTAGCCGCAAACGAAAGTGCTTGGGGATGCAGTAATATAGCGGCAAATAAAAACAATTTGTTTGGACATGCTGCTTATGATAGCGATCCTAATGGTAGTTCTAATGCATATTCTTCAGTAGAGTATAGTGTTTATTACCATGCAGCAATTTTTGTTTCTAGAGGTTATTTAGATCCAATAACTGATGCCCGTTATTATGGGGCTAATCTTGGTGATAAAGCAAGTGGAATGAATGTAAAGTATGCATCTGATCCTTATTGGGGTGAAAAAGGTGCGTCGATTTGTTGGAAAATTGACAATTATTTAGGCAATAGTGATTCAAAAAAATATACTGTCGCAATTAAAGATACGATTAATACAAATCATTCTGTAATCAATATAAAAAACAATGCAAACAGTTCGGCAACAACTTTATATTCAACGTATCCAGTTAGTTCAAAAACTACATATAAAAGTTATGCACCATCAAATTACTCATTTATTATTATTGGTGAAAGTGGTAACTATTATAAAATTCAAACTGATGGAGCAGTTAATAGTGGTAGAACTGGTATAGTGGTTCAATCAGCATACGATTATAACAATAGTTATGGCTATATTCCAAAATCAAGTGTAACAGTGGTAAAAGAAGGATCATATTCTGATCTTGGTCAAAATACTTCTAATACAACTGGAGCAAGTAGTGGTAAAGATAGTAGTGAACCGCATATTTTATATTCAGCTAACTGTCAATCAGTGGGCTGGTTAGAAACGGTAACAGAACCAAATACTGCTGGAACAACCGGAAGATCACTTAATTTATATCAATTAAAATTAAGCTTATCTAATGTTGGAAAATCAGTTTTCCTATCAGGAAAAGTTTATAGTAATGGTTCTTGGTTGACTTATGATAAAATTAATTCTTCAACGCAAATTGGAAATAGTAATAAGCCAATGGAAGTGGTTAATTTTAATATAAATAATCTAGCTGGATACAAATTACAATATCGAGTTCATAGTGCTGATCTTGGTTGGCAAAGCTGGGTTGATCAAGGAACTAATGCTGGAAAAACTGGATATGCGATTCAGGCAATTGATTTTAGATTAGTTAAAGATACTTCAGTTGTTTGCAAACCATCCATTTATTATCGAAGCCATATTGAAGAAAGTGGTTGGCTAGGTTACGTTGGTGATAGTGAAATAGCCGGAACAACCGGTGAATCACTAGGATTAGAAGCGTTTAATATCGGTATTGATAATTTATCAAATTATCAATTAACGGTTAAAACTTATGATAAAACCAATGGATGGAAAACATATAATAATGTTTCTGATTCAACTGTTATAGGAACAACAGGTAAATCATTACCGTTAAATGCAATTTCTGCAACTTTAACTAATGATTATGGTTATGTAATTGAATATCAAGTACATTTATCTAATAAAGGCTGGACATCATGGACTAGTCAAGGAACTAATTGTGGAGATACTAAGGGTACTGAACAAATTGAAGCGATAAAATTTAGAGTTGTGGAAAGTAAAGTACCAACTAAAATATCATTAAATAAAACATCATTAAATTTAGTTGTAAATAAAAGTGAAACTCTTACTGCAACAATAATCCCAGCTTCTGTTTCTACTTCTTTAACTTGGTCAACAAGTAATAGTAAAGTAGCAACAGTAGATAAAAA
>NZ_JAGHEW010000143.1 GCF_017889095.1 Thomasclavelia sp.
ATGCTGAATTATGTGATAAATATCCTATTATTTCTATCGAAGATGGTTTAGACCAAGATGATTGGGAAGGTTGGGATTACTTAACTGAAAAATTAGGTGGAAAAGTACAAGTAGTTGGTGACGCCTTCTTTGTAACTAACACTAAACGTTTACAAATGGGTATTGACCGTGGTGTAGCTAACTCAATCTTAATCAAAGTAAATCAAATCGGTACATTAACTGAAACATTAGAAGCTATCGAAATGGCTCAAAAAGCTAACTATACAGCAGTTATCTCTCACCGTTCAGGAGAAACAGAAGATACAACTATCGCTGATATCGCAGTAGCTACTAATGCTGGTCAAATTAAAACTGGTTCTGCTTCAAGAACTGATCGTATTGCTAAATACAACCAATTAATCAGAATTGAAGACCGTTTAGGAAGCCAAAGCAAATATTCAGGAATGACTGGATTCTATCAATTAGAAAAATAATTAAAAAATTTTATCAAACTAGTTGCAATCTCAGTTAGTCTATGCTAACATATAGACAGTTAGTGAAAGCTAACTGAGAAAGGAGACGATAGCGAATGAAAGTAGTTTTCGCATCTAGAACAGGCAACGTTCAAAGTATTGTTGATCGCTTAGACGTTGATGCAATGCAAATTGTTAATGGTGATGAAAATATCAATGAGGATTATATCTTGTTTACATATACTGATGGTTATGGAGATGTTCCTAGTGAAGTTGAAGATTTTCTAGTTAATAATAGTGCTAATTTAAAAGGCGTGATCGTTAGCGGTGATCAAGGATATGGTGATGCCTATTGTAAAGCTGGTGATGTTATTGCCAGTGAATACAATGTTTCGTGTCTCTACAAAGTTGAGAATGATGGAACAGAAGATGATGTTGATGAAATTAGAAAAATAATTGAAAATCAATAATTAAGTTTAGTACTTATAATGCTGTCTAATATACCTACAACGATTAAAATTTCCTAATAATTTAGAAACTGTAATTATAAGTATAAATTTGGTAAGAGCAACCGCTAATAGCTATTCACCTTTTTCTCGAATCATTGCGGTGCTCTTGCTAAATATTTATCCCGTCGAATAATATAAACTTGAATAGCCAAATTCCTTAAATATAATGATTTCTTTAATGTTTGATTTCATTCTCACAATTCATTTTGAAAAAAATGATTTAGAAAGTTTTTGAAAATGCGTAAAATTATCCTTCAAGTCATTAAAAATAAGCATTTTCAATATTCGAGCTATAAAATCCACATCCTAATAAGTGATAAATAATTTAGCCATTATAATTATCATTCTAAAATAGTTCGTGTTACTTTCAAAACCGGAATAATTCCGGTTTTCTTTTTGTTTGATTATTGTTATACTTATATTAGAATATTGGAGGTAGTTAAAATGCATGAATCTGGAGAAATGTATTTAGAAACAATTTTATTATTAAAAAAACGTAATAATAGTGTCCGTTCGATCGATATTGCCAAAGAATTGAATTTTAGTAAACCGAGCGTTAGTAGGGGAGTAGGAATTTTAAAAAATGATGGATATATTATTGTAGATGAAAAAGGGTATATTGAACTAACGGAGTTAGGAATGCAAAAAGCTAGTTCTGTATATGAAAAACATTTATATTTAACTGATTTTTTAATGATAACTGCAAATGTTTCTAAAACTGTTGCTGAAGAAGATGCTTGTCGTATAGAACATATTATCAGTGATGAGGTTTTTACTGGAATTAAAAATTTTGTTGAAAGTAGTAAAAAGTAATTGGTTACTACTTTTTTTATGTCTTTTTTTACTATTTGTATATACCTTGATTTTAGTTTTTTTTGTCGTTATAATGAGTTAAGAAACAGCTGGATTTTATGATAAATTTGTTATTATCAAAGTTATTTTAAAGTATTTATGATAAAGGAGTGGAAACCATGATAAGAGAAAAGAAACAAATGAAACGTAATAAAAAAATCTCCAATATTTCGGGAATCTTACTGATTGTATTACTAGTTGTTTTCTTATTTTCAATTATTTTTGGGGTTACTTCTTTGATGTCTAATTTAGATAATATTCAAAGTCATCCATTTCAAGTATTAAATGCTGGTAGTAAACTGCAAAATGATATTGGCAATATTAGAATTCGTTTTGAACAGTTACGACAAATCAATACTCCGGAAGTTGTTGAAGAAATTAGGGTATTGATCGAAGATGATTATCAAGATGCCAAAGAGCAGTTAAAAATAATTAGTGAAGCGTATGCTGGTGATAAAAAAGATGTAGAACAGTTAACTAGTATGCTTGATGAAATTAAAGTGGCTAAGGAAAAATTTCTTACTTATGCAGCATTAGCCAATCGTAGTGAAGAAGAAATTATTACATATCAGAAAAATCATTTAGATAAATTAAATCAGCAATTCGATCGACAGCTTGATGAGATTCTAGAATATGCTCGAAATCGTTTCAATTATTTTTATGAATCAGCTAATAATACTAGATGGCAAATTATTTTATTTTCTTGTGTGATTTTTGTTATTGTTTTAGCTTCAATGTTGATTTACAAATATTTATTAAAGTGGCAAACTATTCGCCTTGAAAATCAAAATCAGCTTTTTGAATTGCTTTCAAGGACGATTGATAATGTATTTATGATCAATGAATTAGAGCATCCTGAACGTAATTTTATCTCTGAAAATGCTAAACGAATCTTAGGATTTATGCCTGATCCTCAGGATATTTCGCCACAGCTTTTATTTAAATATATGAACAAGCATGATCGTCAGGCTGTTGAAGAGTTATTTCAAACTGAAGGGGAAACATACTGGCAAACTACTTTTCATTATCACCATCCAGCTTTTGCTAGTGATAAAATATTTGGAATGCAAACTTATCGAATCAAACAAGATAATAAAGATCAGTTTATTACGATGTTAACTGATGAAACACAAGTCATTCAAAACCAAAGAGAACTAGAAGCAGCAATTATTGAAGCTAAGCAGGCTAGTCAGGCTAAAACTGAGTTTTTATCACGAATGTCTCATGAAATCCGGACCCCAATGAATGGAATTACTGGAATGGGCTTGATTGCTCAGCAAAATTTAGATAATCGTGAAAAAGTGGCTGACTGTTTGCAAAAAATTAATTTATCTTCTAAACATTTATTGAATTTGATCAATGATGTATTAGATATGTCGAAGATAGAAAGTGGCAAATTAGAAATTAATAAGACTGATTTTGATTTCAAAACTTTTATTGAAACTTTAAATACAATGATTTCACAACAGGCCCGAGAAAAGAAGATTGAATTTGAAACTATTTTAACGGGAGATATTGAAGAAATGTTGCATGGCGATTCACTTAGACTAAATCAGATCTTAATGAATCTTTTATCAAACGCCTTAAAATTTACACCTAAAGGCGGAAAAATCATGCTTAGAATCAATGGTAAAAAGATATCTGAAGATAAAATATGGATGCGTTTTGAAGTGATTGATACAGGTTGTGGAATTGCAGCGGAAAATCATCAAAAAATCTTTGAAGCCTTTGAACAAGAAAATAAAGATGTAACTAGAATTTATGGGGGTACTGGTTTAGGTTTATCATTGTGTAAACGATTTACTGAAATGATGAATGGCAAAATCAGTGTTAAAAGTAAATTAAGAGAAGGAAGTATTTTTATTGTTGAATTGCCATTTGAACAAGTAAAGGTCCAAGTGGAAGCACCGGTCCATTTCGATGGATTAAAAGCATTGGTAGCTGATGATGATACTAATGTATTAGAACATACCAAGATGTTATTTAATAGATTAGGGGTTATCTGTGATGTTACGGATAATGGTTATGAAGCGGTAGCTAAAGTTGAACAAGCTCAATTTGCAGGGATTCCCTATGATATTTGTTTAATTGACTGGAAGATGCCTTATATTGATGGAATGGAAACGGCATATCGAATTAAAAAAGTTATTGCTTATGATAAACCAAAATTAGTATTGATGAGTGCTTATGATACAGTTGAAATACAAGCTGAAAGTGAAAAAGCCGGTATTGAAAAGATAATTTGTAAACCGCTTTTTGAATCAGGGTTACAATTGTTATTAGAAAGTATTTTTAAAGAACCATTGCCTAATCAAGTCAAGCCGGTTGAAGTTAACCGTGATTTTACCGGAAAGAGATTTTTAGTAGTTGAAGATAATGAATTAAATCGCGAAATCGCAACTGAATTATTATTAGAAATGAACGCGATAATTGAAACTGCTGAAGATGGAAGTGAAGCGGTTGAAAAATTTAGTGCTTCTTCACAAAATTATTATGATCTGATTTTGATGGATATCCAAATGCCTAAGATGAACGGTTATGAAGCTACTAAAGCCATTCGTCACTTAGATAGAGAAGATGCCAAAAGTATTCCTATTCTTGCAATGACGGCTGATGCTTTTTTAGAAGACGTTGAAAAAAGTTTACAGGCAGGGATGAATGGTCATATTAGTAAGCCAATTGATCTTAAAGATGTTTATCAAAAAATTAGCGAAGTTTTATTTAAATAATAAAAATCCTGTTTAAAGCAGGATTTTTTTGATTATGTCAATACTTGTAAAAGATCATGAATAATTTAATTCCTTTTTAAAATAGATCAAATCAGTTGCCTGCATCTCATTTTCAAAAATTTCTTTAGGATAATAATCAAGAAAGAAATTTTTAATGCGATGAGAATACTTATAACCTAACCGGGTATAAAAAGTAATATTTTCTAAACTGGAATTAGCAGTACCGATTAAAATAGCTGGATAAGTTGCATAATTTTCTTCGACATATTTAATCAATGCTTTAGCGTAACCGAGATTACGATATTCAAGAATAGTTAAAAGATTCTTAATTTCAACACAGCCATCATTTATTTCTAAAGCTAAAAAGCTAACTGGCTCATTTGCTACAAAATAGCCATATAATTTCCCATGTTCTAAATAATCACGGACTAAATTTATGTTGGGATCACTTTCACAAAGTAATTTGGCATAATCCATTTTATTATCAATTTCTTTTATCATTTTTGGCCTCCGCTAAAATTATAACAAAGCTAAAATAAAAATTAAAGCTGATTTAAACGAAACTAGGAAATTATCGATAAATGATGTTTTTTAAATGGTTAATTATGGTATACTTGAAAAAGAAAGGGGTAAGGAAATGAAAAAGATTTTAATCTGTCTAGTTTTATTATTATTTGTGGTTGGCTGTTCTTCTGGTGAGAATCAAGAAGAAAAGAAAAGCAAAAAGGAAACTAAAAAAGAAGAAACAGTAGAACAAGAACCGGTAAATACAAGTGTTAAATTAAGCTTTGCAGGAGATTGTACTTTAGGTAATTATGCGGGGCAGGCATATTCAGGTTCTTTTAATCAAGAGTATGCTAATCAGGGAAATGATGCTACATATTTTTTAAAAAATGTTAAAAGTGTTTTTGAACAGGATGATTTAACGATTGTTAATCTAGAAGGCCCTTTAACAACAGCTACTAATCATGCTAATAAACAATTCGCTTTTAGCGGACCGTATGAGTATGCTAATATTTTAACTAGTGGTAGTGTTGAGCTGGTTTCGTTAGCTAATAATCATTCCGAAGATTATTTTGCCCAAGGATTAAATGATACTAAAAATGTCTTAGATGAACATGGTATTGGTTATTTTGGCTATGAAACATCATGTGTTAAAGAAGTTAAGGGAATCAAGATTGGTTTTTTAGGTTATCGTTCAATGTCGGTTTCAATGAATAATGAACAAGGAAAAGCGACGATCAAAGCTGCCATTGAAGATCTCAAAAATAATCAGGGAGCTAGTGCTGTGGTTGTTTTTTATCATTGGGGAATTGAACGTGAATATTATGCTAATAGTGATCAGCGCGAATTAGCCAAATTTTCAATTGACAGTGGTGCTGATTTGGTAGTTGGTTCCCATCCTCATGTCGTTCAGGGAATTGAGGAATACAATGGTAAACAAATTGTTTATTCATTAGGTAATTTTTGTTTTGGCGGTAATCGCAATCCAAGTGACACTGATTCGATGATCTATTCAATTACGATGAATTTTACGGATGGTAAGTTTGTAAGTGAAAGTCATGAAATTATCCCATGTTCAATTACTTCAAGTTCAAGTCGCAATAATTATCAGCCAACTATTTTACAAGGTGATCAAAAACAAAGAGTATTAGAAAAAATTCAAAAATATAGTTATTAATATACTTGCAACTTTTTGTCATAAATGATATTATGCAGTTAGTTATACGACTGACGGAAGTGGAATTAACCACAGGGAGTATAATCGTTAAAGAGCCGACCGTCTGGGCCATGTTAGTCTAGGTGGATTACGGCTCTTTTTTTGTTTTGGAAAATCTGTCTTTAAAGCCGGTATTGGTTGAGAAAAAAGCCAAAATATGGTATAAAGAAGATGTAAAATTCCTTAAAAATTAAGTTGAAAGGGTGGCGTTATGTTAACTGATGTTGAGATTGCACAAAGTGCAAAAATGAAACCAATTAAAGAAATTGCAGCTAAAATTGGTTTAGTAGAAGATGATTTAGAATTATATGGTAAGTATAAAGCTAAAATCTCTTTGGAAACGATCAATCGTTTAGAAGATAAACCTGATGGTAAACTGGTTTTAGTTACAGCTATTAATCCAACTCCTGCTGGAGAAGGAAAAACAACAACGATGATTGGACTTTCTCAGGCATTAAATAAAATGGGAAAAAATTCAATCGTGGCAATGAGAGAACCATCACTAGGACCATGCTTTGGAATCAAAGGTGGAGCTGCTGGTGGCGGTTATGCTCAGGTAGTACCAATGGAAGATATTAATCTTCATTTTACAGGAGATATTCATGCAATTAGTGCAGCAAACAATTTAATTGCGGCGATGCTGGATAATTCAATTCATCATGGTAATCCATTAAATATTGATGTTCGTAATATTGTGTGGAAAAGAGTAGTTGATTTAAATGATCGTGCTTTAAGACATACAATTTGCGGTTTAGGTGGAAAAATTAATGGTGTGCCTCGTGAAGATGGTTTTGATATTGCGGTTGCTAGCGAAGTTATGGCGATTTTATGCCTAGCGACAAGCTTAGATGATTTAAAATCACGAGCTGGAAAAATGATCGTTGCTTATGACTATGATGGAAATCCAGTAACTGTTGATGATATTGAAGCAACTGGTGCGGTAACCTTATTATTAAAAGATGCGATCAAACCAAATTTAGTACAAACATTAGATCATACGCCAGTCTTTGTTCATGGTGGACCTTTTGCCAATATTGCTCATGGCTGCAACTCAGTTATGGCAACTAAACTGGCAATGAAATTAGGTGACTATGCGATTACAGAAGCTGGTTTTGGGGCTGATTTAGGAGCTGAAAAGTTCTTAGATATTAAATGTCGCCAAGCTAATTTAGATCCTCAGGCAGTAGTGATCGTAGCTACAGTTCGAGCTTTAAAAATGCATGGGGGAATGGATAAAAAAGAATTAGCTAATGAAAATTTAGATGCGTTAGCTACTGGAATTAAAAATTTAGAAAAACATATTGAAAATATTGCTAAATATAATCTACCTTCAGTTGTCGCTATTAATGCTTTTCCAACTGAC
>NZ_JAGHEW010000144.1 GCF_017889095.1 Thomasclavelia sp.
ATTATTCATCTTTGATTATATCAAACATAACTTCCGGTATTAATTCAATCATTTTTGAAGGAATAACCGTATAGACCTTATCACCAATAACATCACCACAGGCACCATGAAGATAAGTACCAATAATCGCACTTTCAATTGGTGAATAATTTTGTCCAGCTAGACTAGTTATCATTCCCGCTAAAACATCACCCATACCGGCAGTAGCCATTGCTTTATTGGCGGTAATATTGCGATAAGTATGGTGACCATCAGTAACCAAAGTATTTGGTCCTTTTAAAACGACAATAACTTGATATTCATTTGCAAAGCTAATTGCTTTTTCAACCATATCTAAATTATCTTCATAATTACATAATCGCTTAAATTCACCTGCATGAGGTGTTAAAATAATTGGTGCTTTAGCCATTTTTAATAAATCTAGATGTTTCGCCAGTAACGTCAAACCATCGCCATCAATAACTACTGGACAAGTAGCATTAGTTAAAACAGCTTGAAGATTATCTTCACCTGACTTATCTAAACCAAGTCCCGAACCAATCAAGATGGCATCATGGTCATCTAACTTACTTACATCAACTAAACCATCCCGTAACATTGAAGTACATTCAGGTACAACTGAAGTTAAAGCATCAATAACTTTATCACTTGAACATAAACAAACGATACCGCTGCCCGTATAAACACTTGCCTTAGCTGCAAGCAAAGCTGCTCCACGATAATGATTGCAGCCAGTTATATGTAATACTTTTCCATATATTCCTTTATAGCCATAATAATCACGTTGTTTTAAATGGTGTTTGATCCAGTTAGGACTAACTAAACGAGCCAGATTCATTTTTTGCCGTAAATCAACGACTGATAACAGCTCGATTGCAATTTTCCCAGTGTATTGATGACATTCTTCGTTTAAGAAAGCTTGTTTAATAGCTGTTAAAGTTACAGTTTTCGTAGCTCGAATAACCGTTCCATAAGGAATTCCCGTATTAGGATCTAGACCGGTAGGAATATCAATTGCAATTACATCTGGATTAGTTAACTGATTAATTTCTTCAATTAAAGTTTTAGCGACACCGCGAACAGGACTATTTAATCCAAAACCAAACATCGCATCAACAATTAAATCAGCTTTTTGAATATCACTTACAAATAAAGCCATATCCTCTTCACTCATAAAGACTACCGGTACTTCCATCTCTTGAGCTTGTTCTAAATAATAATTATTAGCTTGTGAATATTTTTCGGGATTACCAAAACAATATAATTTAACCTGACGATTACGAACATGTAATTTAATTCCTAAGCTGATTCCATCAGCGCCATTATTTCCAGGCCCACAAACAATGACAATTCTATGATAATTTAAACAATGAGGTAAGATTGTATCACTAGCTTTATCCACTAATTCTTCAATTGCATACCCCTCATCTAATAATGCTTGATCGTAAGCTTTCATTTGCCTACTTGTTGCAACAAACATAAATTCACCCTTTCTTTTTAAACTTCACTATAACCATTATATAATGATTATGATAAAAAAACAAAAAAAGATTGCAATGTTACTTGTAAAAAAGGAGTCCATTTTTTTATGAACTCCTTTTTAGTGATACCCTTGTTATTTCATTAAATATTTTTTCCGATAAATAGCTACTAATCCAGCTAATCCAATCATACTAACAACAATTGATGCATGCATAAATAACGGCGCATCATCTCCGGTTGCAACAGCACTTGCAGGTTTATCTTTAGTACTTGAAATATTACCATTATTAACTGTATTGTTTGGTTTTTGTGGGCTATCAGGATCAATTGGTGTAACAGTACCAGATTGATTAGCACCACATGTAGTACAAACTCCGTTTTCAAAGTGATGACCAGTACTTTCAATCACTTCACCAGCAGTTAACTCTTTCTTACATGCGTTACAGATAACATCACCGGTATATCCATCTTCTATGCAACTTGCATCTTTTTGATTTACTGTAACCTTTTCATCGTGGTTATTTGGATCTAGATTACCATATTCTTTGCCACACTTTTCACAGACAGCTAATTTTGTACATGTTGCAACTCCACCTTGATGAGGTAACATTGAACCTTTTTCTGTAATTGTATTAATTTCATCACAATTTTCACATTTTGCACTCATCGTTCCATCAGATGTACATGTTGCATCATTATTTGAAACATAATTAGTAAAGACATGTTCTAATTTTGGAATTACTTGTACATCAGTTTTAGCACCGCATTCATAAATACAATGTCTTGATTTACTTCCATCGTTTTGACAAGTTGCCTTAACATCAATTTCATATTTATCACTATAAACATGTTTTGCACCTTCTATTTCTTGATATGAGTCATGACATTTATTACATTCGTATGTTACAAAATATCCACCACATTCATATTTAGATGGAGCTCTCTCTATTTCCTTATAGGCATGACCAGTGCTTTTAATTACTTCACCAGCAGTTAAAACTTTCTTACATGCTTTGCAGATAATATCACCGGTATATCCATCTTCTGTGCAACTTACTTCTTTTTTATTTACTGTAATCTTTTCATCGTGGTTATTTGGATCTAGATTACCATATTCTTTGCCACATTTTTTGCAGACAGCTAATTTTGTACATGTTGCAACTCCACCTTGATGAGGCAACATTGAACCTTTTTCTGTAATTGTATTAATTTCATCACAGTTTTCACATTTTGCACTCATCGTCCCATCAGCAATGCATGTTGCATCATTATTTGAAACATAATTAGTAAAGACATGTTCTAACTTTGGAATTACCTGTTCGTCGGTTTTAGCACCACATTCATAAATACAATGTCTTGATTTACTTCCTTCTTTTTGACACGTTGCCTTAACATCAATTTTATATTCATCACTATAAACATGACCAGCACCTTCTGTTTTTTGATATGAATCATGACATCTACTACATTCGTATGTTACTAAGTAACCACCACATTCATATTCAGATGAAACTTTCTTCACTACTTCATAATCATGATCAATCTTTTCAATTTCTTTACCTTTGATTAAAACTTCCTTGCATTCCTCGCAGATAACGTCACCAGTATATCCGTTTTCAGTGCAACTTGCTTCTCTTTGATTTATTGTAGTCTTTTTTTCATGATTTTCTGAATTTTTACTACCATATTCTTTACCACATACTTCACAGTTAGCTAATTTTGTACATGTTGCTGTTCCACCTTTATGAGAACTAGTTACTATAGTGATAGTCATTTCAGTATTGTTATAATTTTGCTTATCACTACCATTATATATAGCTACTGCTTGTGTTTTTCCGCCTACTAATAATTCAATATCAGGATCTTTCCATGTCCAATCTTTAGCAAGAGCAACATCGCCAACTTTTGTTATATTTTTATCATGATTAACATTTATTTCACTATTTGGTACATTGCTTAAATTAGCTTTTGTAATTTCAAACGTCCATGAAGAATCAGTTATATTAGAAACACTTTTATTATTTGTTCCCTCACTAACATCAATTTTAACAGTATACTTTCCAACATTAGTTGGTAATCCATTAATCAAATTACCATTAGAATTATAATACTTTAAAGTAATCGTTCCTAAACCAGCTAAATCACCTTTAAATTTAACTGAAGCCTTCTTCTCTTTACCATCATAAGTTAAATTACTAGGAGCTTGATAAGTAAAATCATCTTTATCTAAAGTAAGCTTAGAAACATTATAATCAAGTGATTTTGTTACTGTTGTATTGCCATCATTTACAGCAACCCATAATCTAGTATTTCCAGCTACTGTCGGTGTCCATGTACATGATGATTCATTTCCTTCATAGATTACCGTTTCACTTCTAGCAAGACTTTCCTGATAGAATTTATAAGTATAATTATTTGTTCCGCCAAATGCTTTGGCTGTTAAAGTAACAGTACTATTTACTTCCTGGTTATCCTTATCTGCAGTAAATGATGAAATTGTCAAAGGACCATTTACCGTAAATGTAAATTCTTCCTTTAAAGATGAATTAAATTTTGATTTGATCGTTACAGTAGTAGTTCCTGGATTCAAAGCAGTAAAATATCCCTTTGTATCATCATTACTTGTTGATGTCCATGATATAATTTCTGGATTTGCTACTATAATTTCAGGTTTATCATCACTTGGTAATGGATTTGGCTGTATCCAACAATAACTTTTTTCATTTACATCTAGATTAGTTTTTCCAGTTTCGTAATAGAGGCCAGATTCTTGACTATTCCAGAAAATATCCATGCTGTTAAAATATGTTACGTCCTTGATATCACCACAATGTGAACATTTAACTTCTATAGTTCCTTGTGAATTCACTTTTCCAGTAGCTTGGTAATCATGACCATTTGTTATTTCTTTAATATTAGTATCATCAAGATTGTTTAAATTGATTTCATAGAAATTAATATTTTCATTTTTCCAAGTATACCAAACTAATTTGTTATTATTTACAACTGGCATACAATCTGATAAATTACCACTTATATTATGTATCTCACCATTAATGTTACCGCTTCCATCAATTTCAGCATAATATATCAAACCATTTCTTGACCACATTAAAATAAACCGGTTATCATTTATTTTAACTAAATGTGGAGTTGATGTTGTACCATCACCTTCAGTATAATTAGTTATTTGGTTTGATTTAACTCCTTTAGTAGTTTTATCAACTGCCCATACGTAAATATTTCTAGTCGTTCTAGAACTAAAATTAGCATCTTGTTCAACTGAATTTCCAGCAATCAAATAATTATTACTAGCTAATTCAAAACCACCAATACTTGCGCCAGTAGTATTATTACCTTTATTTCCAGCAAAATTAAATACATTGGTAACCGAACATCTACTAGAAGTAAAACTTTCATCAGATACATTTGTAGGATATTGAATTAATACCATACTTCTAGGACCAGCATCACCATGATCGACAGCAACAATATGACCATTTTCATCAATTTTTATAAATTGATTAAATGAATGGCTAACATATCCATAGTTACTGTTCATAATTTTAGTAAATGAATCTGTAATTGACATATCAGGAATTTTAACCTGGATTGTCACATTTGCCTGATGATTTAATCCATCAGAGTATTTATACATTTCATGACTAGTTCTAATTAATAAATAATCACCATAACTATCCATTCTTACTGTACCTGCATCAAATGGTACGGTAGTATTACAATCCTTTAATCCTGCCGATTTAATTAAATTCCAATTTTTATCATATTTAGAAATTCTAAAAACTTCAACACTACTATCTTGGTTCTCATTTGTTTGGCCTGATACAATAAAATAATTTTCATCAGTTTCATAGAATCCCCCAAATATTGATAATAAATCATCTTTAAGTATTACTGTTTTATCAGGCAATAATTTGTATGAAGATGTGTAATATTCGATTACTACCTGGCCATTACTTAATGCCTGTAATTTCATTAAATTGCCATCACTAGTAACTGTCAAATAAGATTTGATAGTAGATGTCCATCTATCATAGTTTTGTCCATTGATATTACTACCTTCATAAACATCACAAGTTTGCCAATTAGAATCAGTATTATCTTCTTCACCATGAACATGCATAATATTTACATTTACTGATGAAAACAAGAATAACACAGCTAAAAAAACAGCAAAAACTTTATTTGAGTATTTACTCATTTTCTTTCTCCTTTCCCCAATATTTTTAATAGAAATTAATTTTATATGATATAGTCATCATATTTTTATCATAACTTCTACTATATATAATTTTAAATATTATCCTAGTTAAAGTAAAGGTATTTTGTAATAAACAACAGCAAAAAGTAATTTATTTATCGACAAATATTTTTATATAAGTCAATTATTTTTTTAATTGTATCTAAGTGTTATTATTCTAATTTTTTGGATTTCAATTAATTGCATGTTAAAAATCTAAGATTACTATAACAAAAAAAGATTGCAAGTAACATTGCAATCTTTCAATTTACTATTTTACTCTTACCGCACATACAAATCCAGAACCAGAAACTGATGAAATTTTTACAACATCTCCAGTATGTGGTGCATGGATGTATTTTCCGTTACCAATATAAATTCCAACGTGACATGATTTCCATAAGATATCACCTGGCTGTGCTTGAGAAACACTAATTTGAGTACCAGAATTCTTTTGTGCTGAAGAAGAATGTGGTAATGATACACCTACACGAGCATAACACCATTGCACGAAACCTGAACAGTCAAATGCATTTGGTCCGGCAGCTCCATAAACGTATGGACATCCTAAACGAGAATAAGCTGCTGATAAAACGCTATTTCCATAGTTATTGCTTGGTGCAGATCCACTATAACTATTTGATGATGATCCAGCTTTTTTGTTAACTTTAACTGTTAAGCTGGCAGTTCCAGTATTTCCAGAACTATCAGTTACACTATATGTAGCAGTTTTAGTTCCTGCTTTTGATGTACTAGGTGCATCAATTTGAACATTTCCTAAAACATCACCATCTTTGTTATCAACTGCTGAACTTAAATAAGCTTTGAAATCAACAGATTCACCTGCATTTACAGTAATTTCACTCTTATTTAAAGTAATTACTGGTGCAGAAATATCTTTTACAACCACATTTAATGTTCCCTTAGAAACATTTCCAGAACTATCAGTTGTACTAATAGTTAATGTTTGAGTTTCATCCATTTTTAATGTATCAACAGAACCCTCAACAACTGGTGCTAAGGTACCATCTACATTATCAGTTACATTTACGTATGCATTAACATCAAATGCACTTCCATAATCAACCGTTACATTTTCACCTTGAGTGAAATTAATAACTGGTGCTTCTAAATCACTTACAACAAAAGTGTAAGTTTCTTCAGTTGTGTTCCCTGAAGTATCATCAACAGTTAAAGTAATATCCTGTTGACCTTTTACGCTAGTATTTAAAGCATCACTTGCTTTAATGAATGGTGTAACATCACCATCTACATTATCGCTTGCTTCAACATAACTTGCAAAATCAGTACTTCCATTTACTGGTACTTCAATAACATACCCTTGACTAGAACCTAAAGTTTTAATTTTAGGTGCTTCGTTGTCAACAACATTAACAACTACTGTTTTTGTTGCAACATTAGATCCTTGATCAGTTGCATTTACCTCCACATCATAACTACCTAATTGGTTTACATTTAATGATCCGGTATCAACTGATACTAAAATATCATCACGACTATCTTTATTGTCGCTAATATCAATACTATCGGCATCAAATTCTTCACCATAAGCCAAATCAATCTGATTAGAAATAATTTCAGGCTTTTCTTTGTCAGTTGCTGCGTAACCTACTAACATGAAACTTGCAACTGCTGCAATTGGAATGAACATTGCCTTGCGGTTGGTGATATATTCATCTATCACCCTTTTAATCTCCGTTTTTATATCTCTTTCCATTCGTTACCTCCTTTCAATAACATATCCAAGGCTTATTATAAGCTTTTTTAAGGCAAAAATCTACCCCTGAAAGCTTCTTACATCATTGTAAAACCGCTATAAACCGCATGATAGCTAGCTTTCAAGAAAATGAATTTTTTTAAGTTTTTTTTAGAATTTCTTAAGTTTTTCTTTAGTCCTAAAGAAAAATTTGTATATTCATAAATACATTTGACTCCAAACTTGCTCATTTTTACCCTATTCAATGCTCTTTAATGATTCTACCATATCGATTTTTTTAAGTACCCGACGCATTCCAAAATCAATTAAATACGTAAATAATAAAGTAAAAACAACCGCATAAACATAACTCATTAAATTAACTGTTCTAATAAACATTGCTAATTCTACTTCAACAGTATAGATAATAAATAAATGCAACAGTTTACCTAAACCTAATCCCACAACTGATCCAATAATTGATAAAATCGTGTTTTCTCTAAAGACATAATCATAGACCTCACGTGGATAGAAACCTAATACTTTGATCGTTGCAATCTCACTTTTTCTTTCTTGAATATTAATATTAGTTAAATTATACAAAACAATAAATGCTAACGCCCCAGCACAAGCAATTAAAATAATTACAACACTATCAATACTAACCATCTGATCTCTAAAGTTTTGAGAAATGCCAGCAGTATAGTTTACTGAACTAATTTTACCGTTTTGTTTACAATAACTGTTAACATCATCTTCTTGATCACTTTGATCTAATTCAAAATAAACATAATTATCTTCAACTGTTTCATTAGTTAATTGTTGATAAAATTTTTCACTCATATAAAGCTGATGTTGGAAATACAAAGTCATCAAACCAGTTACTTTAACTTGATAATCATGATCACCTAAAGTAATTTTGATCTTATCACCAACAGTTACATCTAACAGTTCTGAAAGTTTAGCCGAAATAACAACACCATCATCTTCTAAACTTATTTCTTTATGACTCTGGTAATCTTCAAGATTAATAAATTTGCTTAATTCTTGATCGTTTTTAAAGACTTCTAATGTTCCATAGTAATCTTTATCACCATTTATCGTAACGCTTTGGCGATTAAAACTGCTTGATGCTTTAATTTCTTTTAAAGAAGCAAACCGATCAATTTCTTGATGCAACTCATCTGCAGTTAAATCATTATTGAAAATCACTAAACCATCATAAGTATAAATCTCTCCATATTGCTTATCAGCCAAAGTAGAAACCGAATTACGAATACCAAAACCTGTTACAATCAATGAAGTACATCCAGCGATTCCAATGATTGACATAAAGAAACGTTTTTTATATCTAAAAATATTACGCATCGTAACTTTTTGATTAAATGACATTCGTTTCCATAAAAAGCTGATTCTTTCTAAAAGAATTCGTTTTCCCATTTTTGGTGCTTTTGGTCTTAATAAACTAGCAGGCATCTCACTGACTTCTTTACGAGCAACAAAATAAGTAACCAATAAAATAACTGCTACTGAAATAATAAATGTTTGAATTGAAATAAAGGCATCAAAAATAATTTGTAACGGTGCCCCAACACTAAATAACATCTTACGATATAAATAGTAAATAATTCCCGGGAAGAAATAAACACCACCAATTATTCCTAAAATACTTGCCACAAATGTCGCTAGAAATGCATAAATAATATACTGATTGACAATATCATAACGATGATAACCTAAAGCACGATAAGTACCACTTTGAACCCGTTGTTCTTCAACCATTCTAGTCATTGTTGTCATACTAACTAAAGCAGCAACTAAAAAGAAAATTAACGGGAAAATCGTAGCAATTGCATCAATTGACGCACTAGCGGAAGTAAAACTGACATACCCTGCATTTTCATTACAAGTTAAAGTGTATAACTCACCGCTTGGAATATCTTCAATTGCCTGACGAGCTTCATCTAATTCTTCTTTACCAGTTTGCAGATCAATTTCCGCCTGATCAAGATCGACTTTAGTTTGATCTAATAAAACTTTAGTTTCATCTAAGGTCACCTTGGCACTATCCAATTCTTGTTTAGAAGTTCTTAAAGTCTTAGCTGTCTGGTCAAATACAGTTTTAGTATTATCAAGCGTTGTTTTGGTATTTTCTAAAGTAATTCGTGCATTTTCTAATTCACTGGCCGTTTGATCTAACACCTGTTTAGCTGGTACTAAATTAGCTTCATATTGACTAATTACATATTGTAACTGGCCAATCGAAGTCTGTAAAAAGGCCATTTGTTCCTTTAGTTTAGTTAACTGTTCTTCAGGAATTCCCTGATTAATAGCAGCTTCATATTGTTGTTGCAACAATGCATAATTATCATTAGCTACACTTAGCTGATTTTGATAATTAGTATATTCACTATACTGACTGTTATAGCTAGCTAAACCGGCTTCATATTGTTTTTTACCTTCAAGATACTCATTGTAGCCAGCTTCGTATTGCTTGAGGCCATCCTGGTATTTAGCTAAACCGGTCTGATACTGACTATAACCATCATTATACTGTACTAAACCGTTTTGATATTCTTGAAGACCTTGTTCGTATTGTTTGACCCCTTCGTTATATTGATTTAAACCATCTTGGTATTTAGCTACACCATCATTATATTCAGCTTCACCATCGGCTAATTGTGCTTTAGCATCATTAACTAGCTGTTCATTTAAATCATCAATTCGTCCATTTAAAAGCTTCTTAACTTTTTTATTAACACTTTTTACGTAATCTAGATAATCATCACTAAAATAACCATAATCATTTTCGTTTTTTAAAGAAATCCTAATTTCATTAAAAACTACTTTACCCCGTAAATCATACAGTTCCTGCGGTAAAGCTAAACTTTCATTACCGCTAGAATAAATCAAAACAAAACCTTCATTAGTTCCATCACCTAGAGAATTAGTTCCCCGCTCAGTCGAACTAATAAATCGGGAGTCATTGATAAGTCCAGTAACAGTAAATTCTTTAGAACCATTATCATTGGACAAAACAACTTGATCACCAACATCAAGACCATTTCGTAATGCTAGATGATTATCAACTAGACATTCATTTTCCTTTTTTGGTTTATTTCCAGCAACAAGTTCAACTTTGTTTACCTGATTATCAAAACTATCGTTACTATAAACAGTAACCCCTTTAACATTTTCACTAAACCTGATCAAAGCATCAAAACGATAACCAGCTTCAACTTGATCAACTTCAGCTATTTCTTTAATCGCTTCAATATCTTCGTCATCAAAACCTAAAGTAGCTACATAATTTAAATCATTAAAATTATATTTTCTTAAATAATGATCAATTGACTCTTCCATGATTAGTGGTGTATGCCGTAATCCGGAAAAAAAAGCAGCTCCTAAAAAAACAATACAGAAAATTGACAAAAATCGCGCTTTAGTATTAAAAATAGTTCTAACCTGATTTTTTACATAAGCTTTCTTTTTCATATTACCACTCTATTTCAGCAATTGATTTAGGCGCATCATTTAATTTTGTCGAATCAACTTTACCATTTTTTAATCTAATTACACGATCAGCCATTGGTGCTAAAGCACTATTGTGAGTAATTACAATTACTGTCATTGCATACTTATCACACATTTCTCGAAGTAAAGCTAAAATTGCTTTTCCGGTCTGGTAGTCTAAGGCTCCTGTTGGTTCATCGCAAAGTAATAGTTTAGGATTTTTAGCAATCGCCCTGGCAATTGCAACACGCTGCTGTTCCCCGCCAGATAATTGCGCCGGAAAATTATTCATTCGCTCTTTTAAACCGACTCTTTCTAATACCATTTTAACATCTAAGGGGTGTTTAGAAATTTGTGATGCCAGTTCCACGTTTTCTAAGGCAGTTAAGTTTTGCACTAGATTATAAAACTGAAAAACAAAACCAATATCATCACGACGATACTGGGTTAATTTTTTTTCACTGTATTTAGCAACATCTTGACCATCAACAATGATCTTTCCACTAGTTGCTTTATCCATCCCGCCTAAAAGATTCAAAATAGTTGTTTTTCCAGCTCCTGAAGGACCAACGATAACTACAAATTCACCTTTATTTACTTCAAAATCAACACCATTTGATGCCGGAATTTCCACATCACCTACTTTATATATTTTCTTTACATTTTCAAATGCAATAAAGCTTCCCATCGCCTCACAACCTTTCTTTTTCTACCTATATAAATATTATATCACGAACCATAGATTATGTCGAAGTCTAGGATGAAGCAATCCTTGATTTTTTCCTTTTAATTTTAATCTTTAAAATAGACTATCAAAACCAATTTTCTAAAATAAATATTATTAAAAATAAGATAAATGAAATTTAAATGATGATATCGGGATTTTTTTATTAAATCGTGTTAAAATTAATACAATAGGAGGACTAAAGCATGAAAATAATGATTTTATCTGATTCTCATATGATGGAAAGAGCAGAATTATTAGATTTATTAAAAGAAAATTCAGTTGATTATTATATTCACTGTGGCGATATTTTTATGGATTATGACGGTTTACCGTTAAATAATTTTTATCTAGTTCGTGGTAATAATGATTATGGTAAAATTCCTGATGTCATTACCCCAACCTTTGATAACTTAAAGTTTTTTGTTACTCATGGTCATCGTTATAGTGTTGGTTATAATTTAAATAACTTATACCAGGAAGGTAAAAAAAATGGTGCTGATGTTATTTGTTATGGCCATACTCATCGACCATTTCTTGATCAAATCAATGATACTATTGTCATTAACCCTGGTAGTGTTTATTTCCCTCGGGGACAATATCGTAATCCTACTTACTGTATTTTTGATACTACAACGAAACAAACTGTCTTCTATGATGTTTTAACTAAGGAACAGTGTTTTCCAGAAGAGCATTTAAAATCTTGGGAAAAGGAATTAATTATTGAAGAAGAAAGCCTGCAAAAGAGTATTGAAGATACTGATCAAAAACCGAAGAAAAAAGAACCATTCTATAAAAGATGGTTCAAATAATTATAAAATTTGATAATACATGATAATATTAATGATCATACAAATAAGCATTGGTACAATCATTATCATTAAAATCATCATGATCAAAAGACCATTAAGTAAACCTAAATAGGTTAATCTAGTAATAATGACAACTTGATACAATAATGGAATTATCATTATTAGGCTATAGAAGATAATCATTTCTAAAGTGATTATCTTTTTTAGATCTTTTAGTTCATAACCTAAATAAGTTAAGTTTTTAAATGATCTTTGCCGTTTTTTTAATTCCATGCCAAGCTTAAAAATAGTCGTTATCGCAAGTAAGATCATAACACTAAAATAAGCAAATAAAACAATCGTACTAACTAAAGGATCATTTAAAGTATATAAAATACTACACATTAAAATAATTGCCGATAACATTACTAAAATGACTAAATAACGGACCTGCTGTAAATCTTTTTTCAAATTTCCTAAAACAATTAACCAATGACGATCTTCAAGTCCCCAATTAGCTTGTAAATAGGTAATTAGTTTAGGAACAATTTGTTTAACGATTCCATAAACACCAATAGCTCCTATAATCGAAAAAATAAAATAATCTTTAGCCTGATTTAAAAATGGAAAAATGATAAGGGGAATCATAAAAGCTAGTAAATAAAATAAATTCGATCTTTGTTTTATTTTAAAACCATAATCTTCAATCTTAACACTAGCTTTAAGCATTGTATTAATATTAGTGCGATAACAGTAGCCCATATTTAAATAAGTACACCAGCCAATTTCAAACAATAAAATGATTGCCGTTGCTACATAGGTTCTTTCACTAATAAAATAAATCGTATCAACTGAACTAACAGTCACCAAGAAAAACTGATTTACTATCGGTACTAAAAAATAACTAATCATAAAACCAGTTAAAATAGCTAATGATAATAAAATCAAACTTTGAATCAATAAATAGAAGCCAACTTGATAAACCGATGCTCCAGAAACTAATATAATCGAAATATCTTTAGATTTAGCTACCACATAAAAATCATTGACCATAAACACACATAGCATCGCTACTAAAATTACTAATACTGCAATTGGGGTAATGATTGTTTGATCCTGACCACCTAAGTTAATCTTAGTATCTGGATTTAAAGTTAGATTAAAAAATAAAAAGATAAATACTGTTGTCAAAACAAAAGTCAAAAAATAAAATAAACTTTTTATAAAATCTTTTTTTATTGATTGAAGTGCTAATAAAACTAATCCCATTAGTCAAACAATGCTTGTGATTCGGTTGAATTAATATCAACAATTTTATAAAAATACTCTTTTTGACTCATATTTTGGCGTTCAATCGTTTCATCAATAACTCCATCTTTGATATATAATAGTTTAGATGAATATGAAGCTATTTTAGAATCATGAGTAACCATTAAAATTGAAACTCCTTCATTAATATTTAAATCTCTAAATAATGATAGTAATTCATGAGAGTTTTTACTGTCAAGATTTCCCGTTGGTTCATCAGCAATAATGATTTTAGGATTAGTAACCAAAGCCCGACAAATTGCCGCACGCTGTCGCTGTCCACCGGAACATTCACTTGGATATTTATTCAAAATCATTTCGACATCTAATTTTTTAGCGATCTTTGTCACTGATTCTTTGATTTCTTTTTTCTTTTTACCAGCCAAAGTTAAAGGAACAGCAATGTTTTCAAAAATAGTTAAGGAATCAAGTAAATTAAATTCTTGAAATATAAAACCAAGATTTTCATAGCGAAACCGCCCTATTTCCTTTTCTGACATTTGTCTAATTTCTTTACCATTAATATAAACAAGTCCTTTAGTAGGAATATCAATCGTTGATAAATTATTAATAAATGTTGATTTACCAGCACCTGAAGGACCCATTACACAAACAAATTCCCCTTCTTCCATTTCTAACGAAACATCTTTTAAAGCCGTATAAGGGTTTTTTGTTCCAATCCCATAAACCTTAGTCACATTTTTAGCTATTAATATTTTATTTGCCATCTTATTTTCCTCCTTTATAAAAACTAGTTACTAATTTTCGATAATTTAATGCAGTTATTAATCCAGAAATTAGGATTGACCCCATATAAATCAAAACTAACACCAGCGCTAATAATAATGTCATTTCTTGATAATAAACAAACCGTCCGACAATTATTAAAATATATACTAGCGGTATTATTAATAACAATAAATAATAATACAATACTTCACGATGAATAATATGATATAATTCGCTTTTGGTATAGCCTATCTTCCATAGATTAATAAAGAATGTCTTTCGTGATTGAACTTCCATACAATATTTATAAACAATACTGGTGATAAGTAAAACGATCACAACTACATAACCAATGATTGCGCTAATATAATCACGCGGTGAATCATGATAGCTGGCAATAAAAACTAACATCCCTGTTACAAAGGCAATGATCAAAGCAAATAACAAAGTTGATCGTCTAATTGAATAGCTTAAATTAGAAATATAAATTAAAGCATAGCGTTTTTCTAATAAATAACGTTCTTTAAACCTTTTAACAAAATCGGGTAAAAAATATTTAATAGTACCAACCATTCCTAAAATACCAACCGCAACTGGCATAACATAATTACTAGGCTGATGTTTAGCCATAAAAATCATGATAATTCCTAAAAAATACAAACAAATGCATAATAATGGCTTAATTGTCCCACTATTACTAGTAGTTAGATCCATTGATTTTTCCTGCTGTAATAAAAATGCAATATCATTTCGATAAATATAACCACAGGCAAAAACACTTAATGTCGCTAAAACGATGGCTACTACTAGAATGGTATCTAAATAAGTCATCGCAGCAATTTGAAAAATAGAAGCTTCAATTTCTAAATACTGATACATCCAGTAATTGCAAATTGGTGCTGTAATAACTCCAATGCCAATTCCAAAAGGAGTAGCTAGAAATAATAACGTAAATGTTTGATAAACTAAATATAAAGTTGAATGAAATGAACTATTGCCAGAAAGTGTCATAATTGCAATTTCATTTGTTTTTCGTGAAATAAAAAAATCGTTAGCAAAAAAAATCATAAAACAGCAAAAACAAATAATCAAAAATGATAAAACAGTTGAAAAAGGGACTTGAACCTGCTGCCAGCTGCTGCCACCAATTACCTGATCAGGACTTTTTAATAAATCATTATTAATTATATTAAAAAAGATAAACGTTACTGCAATCGCAAATACTAACGTCAAACCATAAAAAAGGCTTTTTTTATATTCTTTTACTAACATCCTCATTGCAAATCTAAAATTCCCCATGTTTACCTCCGCCTTTATATAAATAAAATAACATAATTATTAGTATAATAGCGCTTACAGAAATAGTCAATTAAGAATATTTAGCTTTTTAATTAATCAAAGGCTAGGTTGCCCTAGCCTTGATCTTCGTTTAATTCTTTTTTTAAATCTTCAATATAGCGTTGTTCAAAACGATCAACACGTACAAACTTTCCTAAAACTGAACTTGGTTCAAAATAGAAAGTTAAAAATAGTCGACAGCCACCATCAGGTAAACTAGCAAACTGACCACTCCAATGACCTGAATAATTACTTGTTTGAACATCATAATCAAATTGAATATTGCGTCTGCAATCAGTAACAACTATCTTAGTTGGGTGATTCTTGCGATTATATTCAATAAACTTATGATCATCAATTTTTTCTACCTTTGATAAATCACTACGCCAAGAACAGTCTTCAATATTAGCGACTGTTTGAAAAACTTTTGCAACATCACTTTTAAAATCAACCTGCATATCTATCCTTTTCATAGCTTGCCACCTCCACGACTTAATTATAACATATTTTGTTATTGATATTTAAGCCATTTGATAGTAAATGAAATTTATTATCCCTTTCAATTTTATTAAATCAAAACTTCTGCTTTCACTTTGAATATTTAATCGATAATTTATGATCATCGATTTAAAATATATCAAAATAACAAAAAACCTGAAAAGATTGAACTTTCCAGGTTAATTTTTATTTAGCTAAAGCTTTTTTAGCTGTATCAACAATTGCAGTAAATCCTTTAGGATCGCTGATTGCAATTTCTGATAACATTTTACGGTTAATATCAATGTTTGCTAATTTTAAACCATGCATTAATTTAGAATATGAGATATCATTTAATCTAGCTGCTGCATTAATACGAGCAATCCATAATTTTCTCATATCTCTTTTAACTTGTCTTCTATCACGATATGAATAAGCTAATGAATGCATTACTTGTTCATTTGCTGTTTTATATAATCTATGTTTAGAACCATAGTATCCTTTGGCTAATTTTAAAACTTTTTTTCTTCTATGTCTAGTAGTATATCCACCTTTTACTCTTGCCATTTATTCATTCCTCCTACATCAATTATTTTGGTAATCTTGATTTAATTCTCTTATAATCC
>NZ_JAGHEW010000145.1 GCF_017889095.1 Thomasclavelia sp.
CAACAAGAAGAAATTAAAGCAATTAGACAAAAGTATATTAATGAAGAAGATAATTTAACGAAACTAAAAAAAATAGATCAGCAAGTTTCTAGTAGAGCTAGTATTTGTTCAATAACTTTTGGAATAATTAGTACATTGATATTTGGTTTAGGACTTACATGTGTGTTAAAATGGCAAGTATATATTTTAGGAATTATTATCTCTTTATTTGGCTTATTAGGGGCTTGTTTAGCTTATTTTTTACATGATTATTTATTAAATAAATTAAGAAAAAAATATGCACCAATCGTTATTGAACTAACTGATCAGTTATTAAAATAAAGCTATGATTTAAACGCTGTAATTAGCGTTTTTTTATCAATAAAATAATAATCCAACTGCTTGTATAATTATTTGATATAATTTTATAGCTCATTTTTTTAGAAAGTTTTTTATATCTTAATTTTAATTAAGAAACAAAAATTCAATTAGTCAAATAGGTCAAAATAGTTTAATATATAGGTAGTAAGATGATGATTAGTTTTGGAGGAAAAGTGGATGAAAGTAGGGTTAGTATTAGAAGGCGGTGCTATGCGCGGGATGTATACAGCAGCGATACTAGATTTATTTTTAGATCATCAAATTAAAATAGATGGAATCGTTGCGGTTTCGGCTGGGGCATTATTTGGAGTCAATTACCCATCTAATCAACGGGGACGGACATTAAGATATAATAAAAAATATGTTAAAGATAAACGCTATATGGGCTTTAGTTCCTTGCTTAAAACGGGAAATATTGTTAATAAGGATTTTGCTTATTATCAAGTACCATTTGAGTTAGATGCTTTTGATGAAGCAGCTTATCAAAAATCAAAGACTGATTTTTATGCAACGGTAACTAATGTTCAAACTGGTTTACCAGAATATATTAAAATAACTAATGCGACCCAGCAAATTGAAGTCTTACGGGCCTCTTCTGCGATGCCCTTTGTTTCTAAGATTGTTAAAATCGGTGATCAAAAATATTTAGATGGTGGTGTAGCTGATAGTATTCCATTACAAAAGTGCATTGATTTAGGATACGATAAAATTATTGTCATTTTAACAAGACCAATTAATTATCGTAAGAAAAAAGCTGATCCACTATTAGCTAAACTGTTTTATCATCGATATCCTAAATTTGTTGAAGCAATCAATAATCGCTATAAAAACTATAATGATATGGTAGAAATGATTATTGAAAAAGAAAAGAACCAGGAAATCTTTGTTTTTCGACCAAGTAAAAAAATTGATATTAAAAGAATTGAACGGGATCCTGATAAATTACAAGAAATGTATGATCTTGGAATTGAAGATGGTAATCGTTTAATTGAAAAATTAAAACAATATTTAAAAGAATAAGGAGAATATGATGAAATTGAAAAAATTTTTAAAAAGTAAATTGATCTGGGGAATTGTAATTGTTTGTATTATGATCGTTGGATTTATAGGATATAGTAAAACAGTAATTAAAAATTATAATAATTCCAATCCAAGAGATGCCATCGCTAAATATATTTATGATGATAATCCTACTTTTAAAGTAATGTTTATGGATGTGGAAAAACTTGATGTTACTGAATTGGAATTAGATAATACTTATGAATACTATATAATCAAAGATGGTTCCTGGTTTGGTAAACCAAATAATCGCGGTGGAACTTTCTTTTTAAAACACGAAAATAATAATTATTATGTCGTTGATTATGATAATATTCCCTATAAGTAAAATAACTGTTCCATATAATCAAAGTTATATGGATTTTTTGTATAAATGCTCATCTACTTGATAAATCGTTTGAATGGCTTTTTTGATTTCACCTTCAAAATCAAAATCACCTTTTTTTAAACACCACATAACTTCAAAACCAGTAAATGCATAACTTAAACATTTATATAAATCATAAGGGTTACTAGTATTTAAAAACTGGTTAGCCTCTTGTCCCTTTTTAGTAATGGCCAGACAAATGGCTGAAAAATCATCACGAAAGTCAAAACTGCCTTGATCTTGATCAAGATTTATTTTAAACATTTGACCGATAATATCAAAACCGGCATTTTTACTTTGTTCAACCAATGATAAAAAACATAAAAGTAGTTGTTCATAATAATTATCAGCTAAGATCAAACCAGGGACATTACTGGAAATTTCTTTAGTAATATCATCATATAAATGAATGATCGTATCTTCTTTATTTTTAAAATATTTATAAAAAGTTGGTTTGGTTATCTTAGATTGTTTGCAAATATCTTGGATCGTTACATTATTAAAGCCGTTTGTTTGATATAGTTTATATGCTTGTTTTAGTATTTTATCTTTTGTTTTCATCGAATCACCATACCTATTATAAATGATTTTAAAAAAGATGTAAAATTATCTTTTGAAAGCCTTTACATTTACTTTGGTAAATGATAAACTTTACTCAAGTAAAGTAAAGGAGAAATATTATGGAAATGGGATTATTCGACAAAACTTATATTGGGAAAATGAAGTTAAAAAATCGTATTTTTATGTCGCCAATGGGAACAACTGGTGAAGCAGATGGTGCTTATAATATTGATGCCATCAATTATTTTATGGAAAGAGCTAAAGGGGGTACAGGATTAATTATTACTGG
Source organism: Thomasclavelia sp. (assembly GCF_017889095.1). Classification (GTDB taxonomy): domain Bacteria; phylum Bacillota_I; class Bacilli_A; order Erysipelotrichales; family Coprobacillaceae; genus Thomasclavelia. Next base: position 2,637 of record NZ_JAGHEW010000145.1, read on the forward strand.
TGCTAATGTGGTATCAACTAAATACGAACCACGTCCTTGTACCGAATTATCAGATTTTCATCATGTTGAAAGATTAAATATGTTGATCGATCGTTGTCATCATTATGGTGCTAAAGTTTGTGTACAATTATCACCAGGGCTTGGTCGCCAGCAATTTACCGATCCATTTACGCCACCATATAGCGCTGGTAGTGTAGGATCATTCTGGTTCCCAGATTTAATTTGTAAACCATTTAGTAAAGAAGATATTCATTATTTAGTTGAAAAAATTGGTTATTCAGCTTCTTTAGCAGTTATGGCTGGTGCTGATGCAGTTGAATTACATGCTTATGGTGGTTATTTATTAGATCAGTTCCAATCTAAACAATGGAATAATCGTGATGATGAATATGGCGGATCTTTAGAAAACAGAATGCGTTTTACTTTAGAATGTATTGAAGCGATTAAGAAAAATGTACCTGATAGTGTAGCAGTAATTGTTAAATTTACACCTGATCAGCGAGTTGATGGCTTTAGAGATCTTAGTGAAGGAATTGAAATGGCTAAAATCTTAGAAAAAGCTGGTGTTGATGCTTTACATGTAGATACTGGATGCTATGAAGAGTGGTATCAGGCAATTACTACAGTTTATTCTAAACCAGGACACAAATTAGATGTTCAAAAAGCAATTAAAGAAGTTGTAAATGTACCAGTATTAGGTGATGGAAAATTATTTGATCCTGATCTTGCAAGTAAAGCTGTAAGCAGTGGTATTTTAGATTATGTTGGCTTAGGACATGAAATGTTAGCTGATCCTCATTGGGCTAATAAAGTTAAAAAAGGTCAAATTGATGATATTAGACCATGTGTTGGCTGCAATGAATGTTTATTAGCGGGATTTAGTGGAAAACATTATTACTGTGCTGTAAATCCAACTTGCTATGCTGAAAAAGAATATGCTTTACCAACAGGCGGTGATACTAATCGTAAAGTTTTAGTTATCGGTGGTGGTCCTGGTGGTATGGAAGCGGCTATTACTGCCCGTCGTCGTGGTTACCAGGTTGATCTTTGGGAAAAAAGCGATAAATTAGGTGGAATGTTATATCCAGCTGGAGGACCTGAATTTAAAAAAGATGTTTTAAAATTAGTTACTTATTTAGAAAATCAATGCACTAAATTAAATGTTAATGTTGTTTTAAATAAAGAAGCAACTGCGGATAATATTAATGATTTAGATTATGATCGAATCATTTTAGCTACTGGTGCCAGTGCTGTTATGCCGCCAATTGAAGGAATTGAAAAAGCTAAATTAGCGATTGATTATCTAACTGATCAAGTTGAAGTTGGTGATAATGTAGTAATTATCGGTGGTGGTTTAGCAGGAACTGAAGCTGCTTGTGCGATTAGTCAAAGTGGTAAAAAAGCAACGATCGTTGAAATGTTACCTGATGTTTTAGCGATTGCCAACCATTGTTTAAATAATGATCAGCATTTGCGGAATATGTTAAAAGAATGTAAGGTAGAAGTAATTGGAAATGCTAAAGTAACAAAAATCACTGATAATACTTTAGTATATCAAAAAGATGGTAATGAATATACTCTAACATGTGATACCGTTTTAAATGCAGCTGGATTTAAACCTAATAACCAGTTAGAAGATTTATTAGAAGCTAAATATGATGATAAAGTAGTTGTTATTGGTGATGCTGTTAGTCCAAGAAAGATCTTAACAGCAGTTCATGAAGGATATCATGCTATTAGAGTAATGGAATAAAGGAACTGAAAAGTTCCTTTTTCTTATAAGTAAAACTTATAAGAATGATTAGTAAATAAGATTGTTGAAACATAAAGTTTCAATTACAATATTAATAGATAAGGAAAAAGGAGAAGAATATGGAAGGAAAATTAGGGTTTGGCTGTATGCGATTACCAATGAATGATGACCAGGTTGATTATCAACAATTTAATGCGATGATCGATGCCTATATGCAAGCAGGATTTAATTATTTTGATACTGCTCATGGTTATGTTCAAGGAAAAAGCGAAACAGCATTAAAAGATTGTTTAGTAGCGCGCTATCCTCGTGATAGTTATATTCTTACTAATAAATTATCAGTTCATTTTTTTAAGCAGGAAAGTGATATTATACCATTATTTAATGAACAATTAGAAAAATGTGGTGTTGATTATTTTGATTATTATTTAATGCATGCTCAAGATAAAGAAATTTATCAGCATTTTAAACGGACTAATGCTTATCAAGTAGTACAAGGATTAAAAGAAGCGGGAAAAATTAAACATATTGGTATTTCATTTCATGATAAAGCTGATGTTTTGGAAATGATCTTACAGGAACATCCAGAAATTGAAGTAGTCCAAATTCAATTTAACTATAAAGATTACTTAGATGCCGGAGTTCAAAGTAAAGCCGTCTATGATGTTTGTGTTAAATATCAAAAACCAGTTATTGTCATGGAACCAATTAAAGGTGGCGGTTTGGTAAATTTACCAGATCAGGCTAAAGCAATATTTGATAATTTGCAACAAGATTTAAGTTATGCCAGTTATGCGATTCGTTTTGCTGCTAGTCAATCAAATGTTATGATGGTTTTATCCGGAATGAGTAATCTAGAACAGATGGAAGATAATCTTAGTTATATGCAAGATTTCAAACCAATAACTAAACAAGAATATCAGGCTATTGATCAGGTAGTTGATATATTGAATCAAATGGGAGGAATTGCCTGTACAGCTTGTCGCTATTGTGAAGATGGCTGTCCAATGAAGATTGCCATCCCCGATTTATTTGCTTGTTATAACGCTAAGATTCAATTTAATGACTGGAATAGTAGTTATTATTACAATGTTAATACTAAAGATCGTGGTAAAGCTTCAATGTGTATTGGCTGTGGCCAATGTGAACGAATCTGTCCTCAACACTTACCAATTATTGAGCATTTAAAAGAAGTAGCAAAAACGTTTGAATCATAAGATGTCTTGATAGACATCTTTTTATCATATCAATGCTTTTTTACTCTAGTAAGCTTTTATTTTAAGGATACTTGATATTTGTCTAGGCATAATATATAATGTGCTTAGACAAGTTTGGAATTTAAGCCACAGCAAATAAAAAAGGAACGCTGCAACGTTCCTTTTTTGGTATACTATCAAAAATATTAATGCCAAATACCTAAACGTAAAATCTTTTTATTATTGACAAGTTATGGTAGAATGACAAAAGGTGATCGATAATGAATGAGCGGATATACATGGCAATTGATTTAAAATCTTTTTATGCTTCGGTTGAATGTGTGGCTAGAAGATTGGATCCTTTAACGACTAATTTAGTTGTAGCTGATGCTAGTCGTAGTCATAAAACAATTTGTTTGGCTGTTTCACCAGCTTTAAAAAAGTATGGGATTCCTGGTAGGGCTAGATTATTTGAAGTAATTGAACAGGTAAAAAAAATAAATTATCAAAGGGCTAAATTGATTCGTGGTGATTTTATTAATGCTTCATTTGATGAATTAGAACTACAAAAAAATCCACGACTAAAATTATCATTTTTGGCAGTTAAACCACGAATGGCTTTTTACCGTGAGTGCAGTAAAGAAATCTATAATATTTATTTGAAATATTTATCTCCTGAAGATATTCATGTTTATTCAATTGATGAAGTTTTTATTGACGCTACTAGTTATTTAAAAACTTATGGATTAACGGCAAAAGAATTTGCGAAAAAGTTGATCTTAGATATTTATAAAACAACTAAAATTACAGCAACAGCCGGAATTGGGACGAATTTATATTTATGTAAAGTAGCTATGGATATTGTCGCTAAACATATAAAACCCGACCAGGATGGTATTTGTATTGCTTATCTAGATGAAATGACTTATCGCCAAAAGTTATGGCATCATCAGCCAATTACTGATTTTTGGCGGGTTGGTAAAGGTTATCAAAAAAAGCTGTATCAAGAAGGACTTTATACTATGGGTGATATTGCCAGGTGTTCATTAGGTAAAGAGGATGAATATTATAATGAAGATTTGTTATATGATTTATTTGGGATCAATGCAGAGTTATTGATTGATCATGCCTGGGGCTATGAACCGTGTACGATGAAAGATATTAAAGCCTATAAACCGGAACATAATAGTATTGGAGTAGGCCAGGTATTAGATCATCCTTATAATTTTGAAATGGGAAAATTAATTGTCAAAGAGATGCTCGATAGCCTAACACTAGATTTAGTAGAGAAAAATCTAGTTACTAACCAGATCGTAATTACGATTGGCTATGACAAGGAAAATGTAGCTAAAGGTAAATTTCAGGGAACGGTTACGATTGATCGTTATGGTCGTAAGATTCCTAAACATTGTCATGGAACGATTAATTTAAAATCATATAGTGCTTCAACTAAATTAATTACCCAGTCAGTAATGGAATTTTATGATAAAAAGGTTGATCGAAAACTAACAATCAAGCGAGTTTCGATTTTTGCTAATCGAGTCGTTGATCAAAGCCAGATAGAAAAGCAGCCAACCGTGGAACAGTTAGATTTATTCACTGATTATAACCAGCTCGATAAACAAAGAAAAAAAGAGAAAATTGAATTAGAAAAGGAAAAAAGATTACAAGAAGCAACGTTAAAAATTAAACAAAAATATGGAAAAAATGCTTTATTAAAAGGAATGGATTTTCAAGAAGGAGCCCCCGCTAAAGAACGTAATGGGATGATTGGTGGTCATAAAGCATAAAGGAGTTTTAATGAATAAATACGATGATATTATCAATTTACCCCACCATGTTTCGACTAAACATCCTCGGATGTCTAATTACGATCGAGCTGCTCAGTTTGCTCCTTTTGCTGCTTTAACGGGACATCAGGAAGCAATTAAAGAAACAGCTAGGATTACAGAAAAGAAAAAAGAACTTGATGAAAATCAGCGCGAATTAATTAATTATCAGCTTTCAATTCTAACAACTAAAATAAAATCAAAACCCGAAGTACAAATTACTTATTTTCAAGCTGATTTAAAAAAAGCGGGTGGTAAATATATTACGATCAAAACTAAAATTGAAAAAATTGATGAATTTAAGCGACAGCTGCAATTAGTTGATGGAACGATAATTGCGTTTGATGATTTATTTTCAATCGAATAATAAAAAGCAGTATGGATTACATACTGCTCAATTAATTATTTATCTCCAAAATATCTGTCTAATAAACCTTTAAGAGCTTTACCATGTCTAGCTTCATCACGAGCCATTTCATGAACTGTATCATGGATTGCATCTAAGTTGTTTTTCTTAGCGCAAGTAGCTAATTCAACTTTACCAGCAGTTGCTCCAAATTCACAATCAACACGCCAAGCTAAGTTATCTTTAGTAGTAGCTTTCATATTAGGTTCTAAATCTTCTCCTAATAATTCTGCAAATTTAGATGCATGTTCTGCTTCTTCCCATGCAGCTTTTTCCCAATATAAACCAATTTCAGGATATCCTTCACGATGAGCAATTCTAGCCATGCATAAATACATACCTACTTCTGAACATTCACCTTCGAAGTTAGCTTTTAATTGGTCGAAGATATATTTTTTATCTTCTTCAGAAATATCTGGGTTGTTTTTTACTGTTTTTGCATAGATTCCATATTCATGTTCTGCTGCTAAAGTTAATTCACCTTCAACTTCTTTGAATTTGTCAGCACCAACGTGACAAACTGGACATTCTGCAGGAGCAGCATCTCCTTCATATACATATCCACAAACTGTACATACAAATTTTGCCATTATTTTATCCTCCTATTGTTGTATAGATATTATATCCACTACAATTGTACTTCTTTAATTGGCTTTCGTCAACTTACAAGTTTTTTTTGTGACAATAAAGTTATTTAATAATAGCTGAATGTCGTTTTTTATCGTTGCTTCTAAATCATAACTGCCTTGATGGGCCACCCAGTCATAACCAATTCCCCGGGTATGTCGTAATAATAATTCCCCAAGACTATCAACATCTGTCGTTTCTTTAATTAATCCTTCTTTTTGAGCTTTAATAATTAACTGTTTTAAATAAATATGAAAAAATCTCGTTTCATCAGAAAAAACATTATTAGTTTGTTTTTTTAATGTTAGTTTCAATATCTCGGTTGTGATGGAAATACCATGATCTTTAGCACCAATTACTTCATGATATAAAAGATCAATGATTGCTTCAATCGTAGAGCTATATTGTTTATGAATCAATGTTTCCTTGATTAAATCATCAAACTGTTTAAATGCTGCAAATACAACATCTTCCTTAGTTTTGAAGTGGTGATAAAAAGCCCCAATTGAAATATTTGCACTTTCACAAATTTTAGTTACTGTAACCTCCTCTAATGTTTTTGTTTGTAATAATTGCCACACAACATTAATGATTTTATTTCTAGTTTCTTGAGCCTGGATTTTTCGATTTGTCATTTTTTCTTTCATAAAGGATATTATAAAGTTATTTTAGTGATTGTACAAGCTTAAAAATAGTGCTAAAATAGTATTACCGAATAATATTCGCCGAATATTATTTTGTGAAAAGAGGAGGATAGGAAAAATGGAAAATTACGAAGCATTATTTACTCCTTTTAACATCAACAAAACAACGATCAAAAATCGAATCGTGATGTGTGCAATGGGAGGAACAGCATTATTTGAAGGCGGGATCAAAGAAAAAACAAAGCGTTATTATTTAACAAGAGCTAAAGGTGGCGTTGGTTTAATTATCCCCGGAATTTCAACAATTAGAGATATGTGGGGTCGTGATGGCTGGCTTCATGAAGAAATTGAAAACTGTTTTGATGATTTGAAAGAATTTATGGAACAGATTCATAGCTATGATTGTAAATTATTTGTCCAGATTGGAGCCGGAATGGGAAGAGCGTTATCAATTACTTCCGCAATGTATATTCCCGGTTGTGATACCGTTAAAGCGATGAATGGTCCGAGTGAAGGTTTACCAAATGTTTGGGTTCCCGAAAAGAAACATCGAGCTTTAACTAAAGAAGAAATTCATAGTTATATTGAAGAATTTGGAAAATGTGCTAAATTATTAAAAGCAGCCGGGGTTGATGGTGTTGAAGTTCATGCGGTTCATGAAGGGTATTTATTAGATCAGTTTGCCATTGAAGCAACTAACTGGCGCAAAGATGAATATGGCGGATCATTAGAAAATCGGTTACGTTTTGCCTGTGAAATTGTTAAAGAGATAAAAAAACAAGCTGGTGAAGATTTCCCGGTTTCAATGCGTTATAGTGTCGCTAGTAAAATGAAAGGATTTAATCAAGGCGCTTTACCTTATGAACCATACCATGAATTTGGTCGTAGTCTAGAAGAAAGTCCAGCGGTAGCAAGAATCTTAGAAGAAGCTGGTTATGATATGTTGAACGTTGATAATGGTTCTTATGATTCATGGTATTGGGCTCATCCACCTATGTATATGCCACAAGCCTGCAATTTACCAGATGCCGTGTTTATTAAAAAATATGTATCAATTCCGGTCTGCTGTGCCGGAAGAATGGAAAATATGGAACAGTCTTATCCAGCTATCGTTAATCATGAAATTGATGCTATTGGGGTAGCTAGACAATTTTTAGCTGATCCAATGTGGCCTAATAAATTAAAGGATGGTAATCGTTTAGATATTAAACCATGTATTGCCTGTCATAATGGCTGCTTTGGTTTATTATGGGGTGCCGGAACTCGCTGTGCTATTAATGCTGCGGCGATGAAAGAAAAAGATTATGAACTAACTCCAGCTACTACGATAAAAAATATTGCTGTTGTCGGTGGTGGAATTGGTGGTATGGAAGCAGCAATGGTCTTAGCTAAACGCGGTCATCATGTTTCATTATATGAACAAAGTAATGAATTAGGTGGTGTCTTTATTGCGGCTGCCGCCCCTGAATTTAAAGAAGCGGATAAAGAATTGATTAAATGGTATAATCGTGAAATAAAAAAATATAATATTGATATTCATTTAAATACTAAAGTAACTAATCTAGATGATTTAAATGCTGATGAAGTTATTTTAGCAATCGGAGCTAAAGCACGAACATTAAAAGTAACTGGTGCTAAAGAAAATCCGCCAGTTGAAGCAATTGAATATTTACGTGGTTATAAACCAGTTGGTAATAAAGTAACTGTTATTGGTGGCGGTTTAACCGGATGTGAAATTGCTTATGATCTAGCTTTAAAAGGTAAAGAAGTTACGATCGTTGAAATGCAAGATGAAATCTTAAAAGTTAAAGAATTGGCAGCTCCAAATGCTACGATGCTTAAAGATTTATTGAACTATTATCAAGTAAATGTTATTACTAATGCTGCAATTAGTGAAATTACTGGTAGTGGCTTACGTTATGAATTAAATGGTGAAAGTTATGGTTTATTATCAGATACGATCATTACTTCAATTGGTTATGATTGCCAAAACGAATTAAAAGAAAAATACCAAAATAATCCTAAAGTTCACTTATTAGGTGACGCTAATTTTGTCGGAAATTTAAAACATGTAGTCTGGCAGGCTTGGGATTTAGCTAAAGAATTATAATATTACAAGGATAGCAGTTGCTATCCTTTTTAAACTGATTTAAAGATAATTTGCATCTAAAAAATATATTTGGTAAAATTATAGAGCTAGGAGTGATAAGATGAATCGTGATTTATTAGAAAAATTAATTGATGTTGTTGACCAGGGGTATGATATTATGCAAGAATACGCCAATAAACCACGGCAGTTTAATGGTATTATGTTATATCCGGTAGAAACCCAGACATTAGAAATTATCGCTAAAAATCCGGGAATTACGGCTTCTAAGATTGCTAAGGAATTAAAGAAAACATTAAGTGCCAGCAGCCAAATCTTAAAAAAACTGGAACAAAAAGAGCTTATCACTCGAAAAAAGAATCCTGATAATAATCGGGAATATAATTTATTTTTAACTAAAATCAGCCAGGATGTAATTAAATTGCATGGTGAACTTGATGAAATGATTTATAGTCGCTATCTTGAAAATTTAATTGCTTTAAAAGATGAAGAAATTGAGAGTTTTATCAAGGTACAAAAAGCTTTGAATTTAGAGTTTTTAAAGGATTTAAATGAAACATTTTAAATCTTTTTTTATTGCAATAATTAGTAAATAATGTATACTATAGTTAAGCACCTTAACAATTAGGTGAGTGGAGGTATAGCAATGAAATATGATTTTGAAACATTGATTGATCGTACTTTAAAAGGATCAGCTAAATGGCAAGGTATGAAAGAAATAAATCCTGATGTTCCTGATGGAATCGTTCCGCTTTCAGTTGCTGACTGTGATCTTAAATTAGCACCAGAAATTCAAGCAGGATTAATTGAATTTATGCAAAATGATCCGGTTTTAGGATATAGTGCCCCTACTGATGAATATTATCAATCAGTAATTAATTGGATGATGAATAAATTTAATTATTCAATTGAAAAAGAATGGATCGTTTTATCAAACGGGGTAGTTCCGGCTTTAGGTGATGGTGTTGGTGCTTTTACCAAAGCGGATGAAGGGGTTATTATTTTTACACCAGTATATTATCCGTTTTATAAAGCAATTGAAAATAATGGTCGAAAGATTGTTAAATGTCCATTAATTAATAATGAAGGTCATTATGAAATTGATTTTGCTTTATTTGAAAAATTAGCTAAAGATAGTAAAAATACTTTATTGATTTTATGTAGTCCTCATAATCCAATTAGTAGAGTATGGAGTAAAGAAGAATTAGAAAAAGTAGCCAAGATCTGCTTAGAAAATAATATTATTATTTTAAGTGATGAAATTCATGAAGATTTAATTATGCCTGGTTATAAACATACACCAGTAGCTACTTTAAGTGAAGAAATAGCGGATATTACCGTGACTTGTACAGCTCCTAGTAAAAGTTTTAATATTGCCGGATTACAAGGATCTAATATTATCATCAAAAATCCTGAACTTAGAGAAAAATTTGTTTTACAGCAAAGTAAAAAAGGATTCCATACTTTAAATACCATTTCTTTTGAAGCAACTAGACTTGCTTATAGTAAAGGGGCAGCCTGGTTAGATGCTTTTAAAGAATTGATTTATCAAAATTATCAAATGTTAACAGCTTTTATTCAAGAAAAACTGCCAAAAGTAAAAGTTACTCCTTTAGAAGGAACTTATTTAGTTTGGCTTGATTTTAGAGCTTATAATTTAGATTATAAAGAACTTGAAAAGAAAATGATTCATGCTAATATATATTTAGATGAAGGTTATGTTTTTGGTGATGAAGGAAAAGGTTTTGAACGAGTTAATATTGCGACTCCTTCAAAAGTATTACAAGAAGCATTAAACCGTATTTATGAAGAATTTAAAGGAGAATAGAACTATGAAAAATGTCGTAAAAACAAATCAGGCACCAGGCGCTATTGGACCATATAGCCAAGGAATTAATTTAGGAGATTTATATTTCTTTTCAGGACAAATTCCATTAGATCCCGTAACTAATGAAATGCCTGAAGGAATTGAAGCTCAAGCTCATCAAGCATTAAAAAATGTTAAAGGATTATTAGAAAGTCAAGGATTAGATTTCTCTAATGTAGTTAAAACAACAGTATTTTTAGATAACATGAATGATTTTGCTACTGTTAATGAAATCTATGCTCAATATTTTGTTGAACCATATCCAGCTAGAAGTGCCGTAGAAGTTGGTTCTTTACCAAAAGGAGCTTTAATTGAAGTAGAAGTAATTGCAGCTAAATAGATTATTAAAGTCGAGATCGAATTGCTCGACTTTTTTTGTTTTGCCATAGTTTTAAACTATGACAAAGTAGAGATTTTTGATATTTTACAAGCCTTGAACCCTTTTTTATAATAATTAAAAAGGTGGGAAAATAAATGTTAAAAATTAAATATGATATTGTTGGATCTTTTTTAAGACCGGAAGAAATTAAAGAAGCGCGAAAAAAATATTTTGCGGGTGAAATTTCATTAACTGAATTAAGAAAGGTAGAAGATCAGGAAATTGAAAAGTTAGTAGCTAAAGAAGTAGAACATGGCTTAAAAATCGTAACCGATGGTGAATTTAGACGGCGCTGGTGGCATTTAGACTGGCTTAAAGAGTTTAATGGGTTTACGACTAAACATTTAGATAAAGAGCGTAATGGTCAAATTAATCATATTGAATTAGGGATGATTTGTGGCAAAATTGATTATGACCCTAGTCTTGTACATCCAGAAATGGAAGCTTGGGATTTTTTGTTCAATTTAGTTAAAAAATATCCCGGAATTGAAGCGAAAAAATGTATATCTGGTCCCAATATGATTTTGGTTGATCATTTCTTACAGTTAGGTTTAAAAGAAATACCTTATTATGGTCAAGATATTAATGCGTTAATTGAGGATATTGGACTTGCTTATCAAAAAGCAATTAAAGATTTTTATGATCATGGCTGTCGTTATTTACAAATCGATGATACTTCATGGACTTATATGATCGATCAGGATTTTTTAAAGAAAGTAGCTGCTTTAGGTTATCAAAAAGAAGAAATTTTAGAATGGTTTAGGATTGTTTCTACAAAAGCATTAGAAAATAAACCGCAAGATATGACAATTGCTAATCATTTTTGTAAAGGTAATTTTAAAGGATATCCATTGTTTTCTGGTTTTTATGATTCAATCGCGCCAATTATTTGTCAGATTCCTTATGATGGTTTCTTTGTAGAATATGATGATGAACGTTCGGGATCATTTGAACCTTGGAAAAGATTAAAAGATAGTGATACGACTTTTGTTGCCGGTTTGATTTCAACTAAAAATCCGGTTTTAGAAAGCCATGATGAACTTAAACAAAGATATTTAGAAGCGAAAAAAGTTGTTGGTGATAATATTGCTTTGTCGCCACAATGTGGTTTTGCATCAGTTGAAGAAGGAAACTGTATTGATGAAAAAAGACAGTGGGAAAAAATTGATTTATTAGTATCGTGTCAAGATTTTTTATAAAGCTTTGGAAACCCAAGGCTTTTTATTTGTATATTTTTATGAGTATGTTATAATAGATGTAACTTAAATAATTACATCTATTGGAGGATAACATGAATAAAGAAAAATATTTAATTGATTATTTATTACAAGAAAGAAAGCAGCAAGTTGATATTAATGACTATAGTTTTGATTTATATCGAGCTTTAGTTAATTTACGAATGCCTGAAAATATTGATGAAAAGTATCTAGAAATTGAAGATCAGTACTTACAAGAAATTAATCATCAAAAAGGAATTATTGAAATTAATTCACCAGGGATTAGTTTATGGCAAGGGGATATTACTAGATTAAAGGTAGATGCTATTGTCAATGCGGCCAATAATCAAATGTTAGGCTGTTTTGTCCCAGGGCACTATTGTATTGACAATGCAATTCATACTTTTGCGGGAATACGCTTACGCTTAAAATGCAATGAGTTAATGGTTAAACAAGGTTATTTACAGCCAATCGGCAAAGTTAAAGTAACGCCTGCTTATAATTTACCAAGTCGTTATGTTTTTCATGTCGTCGGTCCGATTGTTAATGGAAAACTGGAAAATAAACATCGTGTTTTATTAAAAATGTGTTATCAAAATTGTTTAAAACAGGCTGATAATATGAATTTAAAGTCAATTGCTTTTTGTTGTATATCAACAGGTGTATTCCATTTTCCAAACGATGAAGCTGCTAAAATTGCAATTGAAACAGTGTTGGAATATTTACCAACAAGTAAAATTGAACAAGTGATTTTTAATGTTTTTAAAGATGAAGATAAAAAAATCTATCAGTATTTATTGAAAAATATTGATAATAATGTCGTCAATACTAAAATAAACAGCATTTAAGAAAAA
>NZ_JAGHEW010000146.1 GCF_017889095.1 Thomasclavelia sp.
CTGTTATAATCATAACAGTTTTCTTTAGTTAAAACATTCTTACCGTTAAAGGCAACTACATTGGAAAAATCAGTAAAACGATCCTTATCGGCAAAATAGATTCTGGCATTAATATCATGATCTCCCAAAATCATCCCTCCTTTTTTTAAAGTAACGGACAATTTCTAATCAAGTACATTATAGCAGTAAACTATAATTAAAGATAGAATTATCCATTCTATTATATATATACAACCGGACTTGATAAAATTACTTTTATTTTTTTAAAAATATTTTATGTAAACGTTATTTACACAAATAAAGAATTAATTTTTTATTTTTGCAAACTAGATTTTAAATGCAGCTATCGTTATTTAAGTATGTATTTAAACATGATAAATTAACACTATCAAAAGGAGGAAAAGAATATGTATAATTTTGATTTTTATATGCCGACAAAAGTTTTATTTGGACCAGGAAGATTAAATGATTTGCACTTACAAACATTACCCGGTAAAAAAGCACTGATTGTAACATCACAAGGAACATCAGTAAAAAAATATGGTTATTTACAAAGAGTAGAAAATGAATTAAAACTTGCAAAAGCAGACTTTGTTTTATTTGACCAAATTCGTCCGAATCCAACAGTAGAAAATGTTATGTCTGGAGCTAAAGTGGCTAAAGATAATCACTGTGATTTTATTTTGGCTTTAGGTGGCGGTTCGGTAATGGATTGTTCTAAATGTATTGCGCTGATGGTTACTAATGACGGTGATATTTGGGATTATTCAATGAGTGGTCAAGGTGGTAAACAAGTACCAGCTAATCCAGCTTTACCGTTAGTTTGTATTACTACTTCAGCTGGAACAGCTAGTGAAGTAGATATGGGAGCAGTTATTTCTAATGATACGATGAAAGAAAAAAGTGCGATTATGAATGTTTCAATGTTTCCGGTTTTATCAGTTGTTGATAGTGATTTAATGATGAGTGTATCACCTAAATTTACTGCATATCAAGGAATGGATGCTTTTTTCCATGCTTCAGAAACAGTAATTAATAAAAATGTTCATCCTATGGCAGAGATGTTTGCTTTAAAAACAATTGAACTGATCGCTAAATACTTACCAATTGCTTATCAAGACGGTTCTAATCAAGAAGCACGAGCTTATGTGGCATTAGCTAATTCTTTGGCTGGATATTATATGATGTGTACTTCAGCTCATACGATGGAACATGTAATGGGAAGTTTTCATGAGAATTTAATTCATGGTGCTGGATTAATTGAAATTGCTCATGCTTATTATGACTTTTTTGCTTCAAGAAAAGCAAGTGAAATGCAAATGATCAAAATGGCAAAAGCGATGGGAAATGATCAAGCAAGCAGTGGTAAAGATTTTATTACAGCTTTAGATCAATTGATTGCTTCAATTGGCTGTGCTGATTTGAAGATGAGTGATGAAGGAATCAATGAAGCAGAAATTAAACTTTATCCATCTAAAGTTCATGAAGTTTTAGGTGGTGATATTACGGCTGATCCACTACCATTATCTGATGAAGATTATTTAGAAATTTATCAAAATGCTTATCGCTAGAAGTAAACAAGGGATATTTGAACAAATATCTCTTGTTTATTCAAGGTATTGATTTTTATGAGATTAAAACCACTAATCTTAACATAAATATGATATGATTATAAGTAGTAAAAAGGAAAGGAGCATAGAGATGGTTTTAAGTAAAGATTTTTTATGGGGTGGAGCTTTGGCTGCGCATCAATTTGAAGGAGGGGTATTAAACACTTCAAAAGGCTTAAGTGTTGCCGATGTCATGACGGCTGGAGCCCATGGAGTACCTCGTGAAATCACAGATGGTGTAGTAGAAGGAAAATATTATCCTAATCATGTGGGAATTGATTTTTATGGACATTATAAAGAAGATATTGCGATGTTTGCGGATATGGGGTTTAAATGTTTTCGTACTTCAATTGCCTGGACAAGAATTTTTCCATTAGGTGATGAAGATGAACCTAATGAAGAAGGGTTACAATTTTATGATGATGTTTTTGATGAATTGTTAAAATATGGAATTGAACCAGTAATTACCTTATCACATTTTGAAATGCCTTATCATTTAGCTAAAGAATACGGTGGTTTTATGAACCGTAAGACAATTGATTTCTTTGTTAAGTTTGCCCGAGTTTGTTTTGAAAGATATAAAGATAAAGTTAAATACTGGATGACTTTTAATGAAATTAATAATCAAATGAATTATCAAAATGATATTTTTGGCTGGACTAATAGTGGGGCTCATTTTGGTGATTACGATAATCCTGAAGAAGCAATGTATATTTGTGGACATCATACTTTAGTAGCTAGTGCGTTGGCAGTAAAGGTTGGAAAAGAAATTAATCCTAATTTTAAAATTGGTAATATGATTGCCATGGTGCCAATTTATCCATATTCATGCCGTCCATCAGATATGGTTTTATCAACTCAAATGATGCATGATCGCTGGTTCTTCTGTGATGTTCAATGTCGTGGTCATTATCCTCGCTATGCTTTAAAAATGTTTGAAAGAAAAGGGTTTAAGATTGATATTAGTGAAGAAGATAAAAAGATTTTAAGCGAAGGAACAGTTGATTATATTGGTTTTAGTTATTATATGACTAATACAGTTGATTCAACCGCTCATAAAGATGTAACTAATGCTACTGATGGTTCTAGTGAATTTAGTGTTGAAAATCCTTATATTAAAGTATCTGACTGGGGTTGGGCAATTGATCCTGAAGGATTGCGGTATGCGTTAAACATTTTCTATGAAAGATATGAAAAACCATTATTTATTGTTGAAAATGGTTTTGGGGCTATCGATGTAAAAGAAGAAGACGGTTCTTGTCATGATCCATATCGAATTGATTATTTAAGAGCACACATTAAAGAAATGAAAAAAGCCGTTGAAGAAGATGGGGTTGATTTAATCGGTTATACTCCATGGGGATGTATTGACTGTATTTCATTTACTACTGGAGAAATGAAAAAACGTTATGGATTTATCTATGTAGATCGAGATAATGAAGGAAATGGAACTCTTGCAAGAAGTAAAAAAGACTCTTATGACTGGTTTAAAAAAGTAATTGCTTCTAATGGAGAAGATTTGGATTAAAGGTCCTGTAAACAATGTTTTCAAATTGAATAATAATTATTAAGATAAATGTAAATGCGATTTTATTGTCATTTACATTTATTTTTTTTACTTTTTTAATATGAAATAATGATGATACAAAGAAGATTGATAGTTATAAATATCGAGGTGATCAGCAATTTAATAATCTAATAAACCGATAAATCCAAAATAAAGTTATGATAATCAGCCATATCAAAATAGCTTATCGATCATCTTTGCAATAAATATTATACAAGGAGAGAAGAGGATGGATATAAATACCAAAGTTAAATTATGCTGCTGTCATAAAATGCCAATAGTCGCTTTAGGTGTGTGGCAAAGCGGAAAAGATACTAAACAAGCTGTTTTAGCAGCTTTAAATGTGGGGTATCGTCATATTGATACAGCTTCTTGTTATGGTAATGAAGAAGCTGTAGGGCAAGCAATCAGAGAAAGTGGCATTGATCGAAAAGAAATTTTTATTACTACTAAATTATGGAATGATGATATTAGAGCTGGTAAGACAAGAGCTGCCTTACAAGAAAGTTTAGCTAAATTACAAGTTGATTATGCTGATTTGTATTTGATTCATTGGCCTGTTGACGGTTATATTGATGCTTATTTAGAAATGGAAAAATTAAAAGAAGAAGGACTGGTTAAAAGTATTGGAGTATCTAATTTTAAAAAAACACATTTACAAAACTTACTAGCAAACGTTCATAAAATTCCTAGTGTTAATCAAATTGAAATCAATCCCCAAATGCAAGATGAAGAAACAATTGAATTTTGCCAGGATAATAAAATAGTTTTAGAAGCCTGGTCACCGCTAGGCAGTGGCGCTTGTTTAAATATTCCAGAGATCAAAATGATTGGCCAAAGATACCACAAATCATCAGCTCAAGTTATTTTAAGATGGTTATTACAAAGAAAGATCGTTGTTTTACCAAAATCAGTTCATAAAGATAGAATTGAAGAAAATATTGATTTATTTGATTTTGCATTGACAAAAGAAGAAATGCAGTTAATGAATGGATTGAATTTAAATCAGCGAACAGGACCGGATCCAGATAATTTTGATTTTTAATATTAATATTTATGGCTGACAATATATTGGTGATATAATAGATATAAATAATTGCTATGATTAATCATGACAAAAATATTAAATAGGAGGGATAAGATGAAAATAAGAGATGATTTTTTATGGGGTGGCGCTACGGCTGCCAATCAGTATGAAGGAGGTTATTTAGAAGGCGGTAAAGGCTTAAGTATTGCCGATGTTGAAAGAGGAGCTCGTCATGGAGTAATGCGTCAAATTGATGATGAAATTGTACCAGGAGCATTATATCCAAGTCATGAAGCTACTGATTTTTATCATCATTATAAAGAAGATATCAAGCTGTTTGCTGATATGGGCTTTAAATGTTTTAGAATGTCAATTGCCTGGACAAGAATCTATCCTAATGGTGATGAAGAAACACCAAATGAAGAAGGGTTAAAATTTTATGATAAAGTTTTTGATGAGTTATTAAAGTATGGAATTGAACCAATTGTAACTATTTCCCATTATGAAACACCTTTAGGATTAGTAAAAAAATATGGTTCTTGGCGTAATCGTAAATTAATTGATTTCTTTGAACGTTATGCGATAACCTGCTTTAAACGATATAAAGGAAAAGTAAAATACTGGATGACATTTAATGAGATCAATGCCACGATGAGAAGTAATCGACCATGGCATCAGGCCGGAATTATTTTTGATGAAAATGAAGATCGTTATCAAACTGTTGTTAACGCTTCTCATAATATGTTTGTAGCTTCAGCTAAAGCAGTTATTGCTGGTCATCAAATCGATCCAGAAAATAAAATTGGATGTATGTTATTGACGTATCCAACTTATAGTGCAACATGTCGTCCTGAAGATCAGGTAGAAGCTAGAGAAGCTTTATCTTCACTTTATTATTATGGTGATGTTCATGTAAGAGGTTATTATACTAACGTTTGCACGGCTAAATGGCAACAATTAAAAGTTAAACCGGAAATTTGTGATGGTGATTTAGAAATCATCAAAGCTGGTAAAGTTGATTATATTGGTTTTTCATACTATTTTTCAGCAATAGCGGGTATTGGTGATATTAAAATGGGTGAAGGAAATGTCATTAGTGGCGGTGTCAATCCATATTTAAAACAAACTGATTGGGGCTGGACGATTGATCCAATTGGATTAAGAAATGTTTTAAATGATTTATATGATCGCTATCAAGTTCCTTTGATGATCGTTGAAAATGGTATGGGAGCTTATGACAAAGTTGAAGAAGATGGTTCGATTCATGATGAATATCGAATTGATTATTTAAGAAAGCACATTAGTGAAATGATCAAAGCGATTGAAATTGATCATGTTGATGTAATTGGTTATACTCCTTGGGGATGCATTGATCTAGTTTCCGCAGGAACTGGGGAAATGCGTAAACGTTATGGCTTTATTTATGTTGATAAACATGATGATGGTACCGGTTCATTAAAAAGATTAACTAAAGATTCATTTTACTGGTATAAAGAAGTAATCGCTAGTAATGGTAAAAAACTGTAGTTTTGCTACAGTTTTTTAATCCTCTTCTTTAATAATGTCTAAAGTTGAAAAGCGGCCAGTTTCAATCATTTGCGATATTTTTTTCTTTCTGTCAATATTTTGATCATAATTTAATGAAAAAACACAAGAATACAATAAATCTAAAACATACTCAAAAGAAATATCAGTAGAAAAGGTAGCAATTTTTGAATAAAGTTTCTCCCGAGTACAAATCTTTAAAACCACATCAGCATTTTTAGATACCGTACTTTCACCAATATTAGTAATGGCAATAATTGGAATATCCTTGGTTTTTAAAGCTTGCATTACTCTTTTAAGAATCGGTGTTTCCCCAGAATAAGAAACAATAATTGCACATGAATTTACATCTGCATTAATAGCACTGTAAACAAGTTCACCCTGTAAGTTACAAATAGTTACTTTCTTTTGAATTCTTGACATATTATGAGCAAATTCTTGAGTAATCAAACCATTATTACTGACTGCAAAAAGATAGATTGCTGAATGTTTTCTAATTATCTGTACTGCTGTTTGTAAATCATCATGACTTACTAATGATAAAGTATCATCAATTGCTTCTTTTTTCAACATGGCAAGTTTAGAAGCAATAGACATGATCGTATCTTCATTAGTAAATGGATAATTGGCATCGACATCTAAAAAATGACTTTGGAGATATTCTATTTCTTTTAAATAAGCATCTTTTAATTCATTCCAGCCATTAAACTTCATTTTATGAGC
>NZ_JAGHEW010000011.1 GCF_017889095.1 Thomasclavelia sp.
GTATCAGAAGGAACGGATAAATCAATCATAAAGTCATCTCCTGATATAATTATAGTAGTAAAAAGGGCGAATTGCATATAAAACGCATCATCACCCTGGTGGACAAAATTTATTTTGTCCCTTTTTTTTTAGCTTAGCTAACAAAAATATACCTATTATTTTTGATATCAAAGGTCAATATATGGTTTTCATATTTGTTTTTATCCAAAAAACTAGAAAATGATACCATTTAATAAAAACTAGTGTAATTGACAAAGAAATAATGCGTTGATAAGATGATTTTAAAAAAATGGCAAAGCCATTGAAAAGTGGTGACGCAAAGCTATAGGGTCTAATCTAAAAAGTATGACAGCCAGTTGCATTAATCGAAATTTTTACTGTGCATGGGTTTTTAGATAGCTCATGTATTTTTTATGAATTTAGGAGGAAATGAATTGTATTTATATTGTTTTTTAATTTTGGCGGTATTAATGGTTGAATTTTTGATTGCAAAAGCTAAACCTAAACTTAAAGTTAAACAATCTTTAATTATGACAGTGACTGTTGTCTGTTTTGTTTATCTGATGTGGCGTTTAACTGTAATTCCAGTTCATGATGGTTATTTAAGCTTTATCTTGGCAGTAATCTTGTATATTGCAGAATTAATAGGTGTATTAGCATTCTTCAATTTTCAATATCTGTTTTTTAATAAAAGTAATAATGATAATTCTAAAAGTTATGGACAAAATAAAAGTTATGATTTTACAGTGGATGTTTTGATTTGTACTTATAATGAACCGCTTGATTTATTGGAAATGACAATTGCGGCTGCTACCAATCTTGAATATCCTAAAGATAAATTGAATATTTATATTTTAGATGATGGAAAGCGGAAAGAGTTAGAAATATTATGTCAAAATTATGGGATTAATTATTTATCTAGAGATAGTTGTGAAGGTGCTAAAGCTGGGAACATTAATAATGCATTGACTAAGATCAAAGGGGATTTATTTGCGGTATTAGATGCGGATATGATTCCTAAAAAAGATTTTTTAATAAAAACGGTTGGTTATTTTAGTAATGAAAATTTAGCTTTTGTCCAAACGCCACAAGTTTATTACAATCAGGATATGTATCAATACAATTTAATGAAAAAAAATCTTCCCAATGAACAAGACTTCTTTATGCGTCATATCCAAGAAGCTCGAGCAAGTAAAAATGCCACTTTACATGTAGGAACTAATGCTGTTTTTAATCGCCAGCATGTTTTAAGTATTGGCGGTTATCCAACTGATTCAATTACTGAAGATATGGCAGTAGGAATGCTGTTACAAGGACAAGGTTTTGATTCACTTTTTGTAAATGAGGAGTTAGTAATGGGATTATCGGCAACAACTTTTATTGAGCTGGTAAAACAGCGTGATCGCTGGTGTCGTGGTAATATTCAAGTCCTTAAACATTATATGCCCTTATTTAATTCTGGATTAAGTCTGGGGCAAAAGATTGCTTATTTAGATGGCGGGATTTATTGGTTCGCTAATATTCAAAAGATGATTTATATCATTTTCCCGTTGTTGTATCTATTAACAAATATAACAATGCTTGATTGTTCAATTAATAGTTTATTATGTATTTATCTTCCTTATGCAATTGGGCAATTAATTATCTTTAATGTTTTATCATCTAAGTCGCGAAGTTTAAAATGGGCTCATATTTATGAAGTAGCTATGGCACCGCATTTGTGTATTTCGATTTTTAAAGAATTATTAAATTTAAAAATTAAATTTAATGTAACAGCTAAAGATACAATTTTAAATAAAAAAACATTTCAATATCAAATAGTTATTAGTCATATATTTATTGCCATACTTACAATTACAGCTTGGATATTAGCCACATATAGATTTTTAAATGGCATGAATAATACAACCGCTTATTTATTAAATATTTTTTGGAGTATTTATAATTTTTATGCCATTATCATTGCTTTAAAAGTTGCCTGGCAAAAACCAATTCTACGAAAAATGGAACGAGTATTAATAAATCAAAAACAAAATGTTGAAGTGGTTGATGATCATAATTTAATCACCGGCAGATTAATCGATATTTCTGGAACTGGATTAAAAATGGAATTAGATGGAATAATTAAGATAGAAAAATTACAGATAATTAAATTTATACTTAATAAGCAAGTATTTTCAGGACAGGTAATGCGAGTAAATAACAATATTATTGCGTTAAGATATAATCAATTATCACCTAAACAAATGCAAATGATCATGAATATTTTTACTGAAAATATGCAAGCTTATTATGTGATGGATCTAGATGAAAAGGTAAGGGAGCAATCTTATGAACATGTATTTAAATGGTTATTATGAAGAAATCTTGAATCATATTCATTCAGGTGTTCTTTATTGTCGTAATGATTCTTTTTTGACCATTTTATATGCAAATGATTATTTTTATAAAATGATTGGTTATCATAAAGATGAATTAAAAAATCTTTTTGAAAACCATTTAGTGGCTTTAATTGAAGATGATGTAGATAAAATGTTAACAACGATTGAAGACACAATTTCTCGAAGTCAAGATTTAGATTTTGAATTGAAATTAAAAAAGAAAAATGGTGAAATATTTTGGGTTCATAATACCGCCAAGTATGATCGTGGTAATAGCTGCTGGTATGTCACGATCATGGATATTACGGAAATGAAAACATTGGATTATGAAAGAAAAAGATTAAAATTTTATTTAGACAGTATTCCTAGTAAAATTGTCATTACCGATCAAATTGGTCAAATTGTTTATCAAAATAAATGGGCTAAAAATTGTTTCTATTATGATGATAAAGCAAATAATCTCCAACAATTAATTGAACGTCATATCTTAATTAAACAATATGAACAAATATTTAATGATGCTGTAAATGGTCAAACAGTAAAATATGAAACTAGATATCAAAATCAAGATCATTATATCGGTCATGATAAAAACTATTTAATCCCCATTGAATCAAAAAGCAAAAAAGAAATTAACTTTATGCAAGTTAGCGAGGATTTATTAAGTTATAGTGATAGTTTAACGATGTTACCAACGAGAATGATGTTTGAATATTATTACAAAGAATATTTAAAAGATTACCATGGATCAGTTTATTTGGGAATCGTTGATATTGATGATTTTAAACAAGTTAATGATAATTATGGACATGTTGCCGGTGATCAGGCAATTAAATTAACTGGTGATCGGTTATTTAGGTTATTAGGGAAAGATGATTATATTTGTCGTTATGGCGGGGATGAGTTTGTCTTACTATTTTTAAATCAAGATAAATATGCGATAGAAAGAAAATATGCTGAATTATTAAAGATGAGTCAGGAGCCATTGGTTTTTAAAGATAATTATATTAATTTAAGCTATAGTGTGGGAATGACTAAAGTAATGGATTTAATTGATTTTGAAAATGCACTAAAAAAGGCGGATCAAGTTTTATATGAAGTTAAACAAAATGGTAAAAATCAAATGATGTTTAGTATTTAAAAAAAGGGGGCTGTAACGAAAAGATGATTTTTTAAGCATCTTGAAGCGTTACAGCTTCTTTTTTTGTTACTGATGCTTTTTCTTATGATATTTTGATTATCTTTGACTCATTTATTGATTTCAGGTATAAAA
>NZ_JAGHEW010000147.1 GCF_017889095.1 Thomasclavelia sp.
AAAATGCTTAATTTTTTTTAACTATTTGCCTCAAAAAATGTTATGTGTGATGTTTGTGTGATACTTGTTTGTTATAATGTGAGCGTAATTAAAGGTATATAGTTAGGCTCTATATGATTAATTACCTAAAAATAATTAAGGAAGGGAGTTAAAAAGATGAAAAGAAGTTTTAAGTCGTTTAAATTGCCAAAAGCAATAAGACGAGTATTTGCACTTTTGCTTGTCTGTGGTATTTTTGCCGTAGCAGGTTTAGCTTATGCTGATGGTGAGAATGTAAGAATTGGAAATACTCAAAAGACAAGATCGGAAGTTGTAGCGTTATTTGATAGCGTACAAGGTCTTCCCAATGGGACTAGTGCTACTGATTTTGCAGTTTTTGCAAATAAATTCACATTAACTAGTGATATGGAAGGGGCAATAGCAGTAAATAATCTAGAAGTTACTGGTGGGAATATTGGTGCTACCACAAATGTGACTGATACTGCTAAATATACTGTTAATATTGAAAAAACAGTAGATACTGCTGTTAATTATGAAAGAAAATTTAAGGTGGGTATTTATCAAGGTGAAGTAAAAGCACTAGTAAAAACTGTAGAAATTACAGTACCGGCTGGTCAAACTAGTGGAAAAGCTTCAGTAAACACTAAAGGTTTAAATGGTGATAAATACTATATCTTTGAATTGGATCAAGCCGACAATCCAATTAATAATGGAAGTTCCGGTGTAATGGCTGATGGAAATACTTATGTGGCTAATGTATCTCCTTCATCATTTACAATTGATCGTTTAGATGTGTATAATACATCATATATTAATAATTTTAAAGGAACACATGATAGTTTGGTTCATTCTGAAATTAAAGCAACAGTATGGGTAGGAAATGAAAATGCTGTTGTAAAAAATGGAGATAAAATTGCTATTAAAAATAATGATGATCAAATTTTAACATTTGGTAATAAGAATGTAGTTGAAGTAAAACAAAATCTTAGTGGCGATTTTCCTATTGATTTTGATGCTGCATTTACGTCATTAAAGTCATTATCTAGTACGATTGCTGATTTAAGATCATCTGATGATGTTAAAGTTATCAATATGCCTGTAGGTACAAATGGAGAAATTGATTACACGAATATAACATGTGATGGAAATAAAGTTTTTAGCGATCAAAACAATTATGAAAATAATGGATTTCAATCAGAGGGTAAATTGATAATTTTTAATGTTGATTGTACAAAGTTAAGTGCTAATGATACGTTATATTTAAACAGATCTCCTAAAATAGATGGACAACAACTAGATAGTTGGAATACTTTTGCAAATAATATTATATGGAATTTTTATACTGTTGATAGTAATGGTTCATATGGTACATTTAAAGGTGAAATTAATCAAGGAAAAGCAGGAGCTTGTCCAGGAGTTGTATTAGCACCAGATGCATATTTTTATAATGGTTCAAATATGAATGGTACAGTTATCGCTAAAGAAACTACTCATAATAGTGAATATCATCATATCAAATTAATTGATAACAATATTAATGTAACTGTAAATAATACCTCATCCAATACTGGAAGCTTAAAAATTAAAAAGAATATAACAGTTAATAGAGAGCCATCATCAAATAATAGCACTGTAGGTAATGGAGTTTATTCTTTTGATATTCTTAATTCTGATAAAACAAAAGTTGTTAAAACTGCTGAGATTACAGTTACTAATGGTGTGAGCGGAGAAACAGTAGTAAGTGGTTTAGAACCTGGTCATTATTATGTAAGAGAGAATGTTAATAAATTACCAAGCAATATATCATTAACTAGTGATAATGATGTATATGTTGAAGTTAAAGCTAATAACGTTTCGCAAATACCTGTAGAAGCTTCTTTTACAAATAATGTTGTAGTAGGAAGTTTAAAAATTGAAAAAAGTGTAACTTTAAATGGTAATTCTACAGAAACAACTGATGTCGATGGTGATTATGTATTCCTGGTTAAAAATGAAAAAGGAGATACAGTAGCAACAAAAACGATTACAATTTCTAATGGTAATAGTAATACCGTAACCGTTGAGGGCTTAGCACCAGGTACTTATACAATTGAAGAAATTGATAGTGGGAATGGTACTACATTATCTAAATCAGAAAATACAACAATAACTATTGAAGAAAATAAAATTTCTGAAGTACAAATAGCTTCATTCACTAACAACTTAAACAATACAGGTAGCCTTAAGATTCAAAAGATGGTTACTGATAACAATCAGGTAATAAATGATAATAGAGCTGATGGAACATATAGTTTTGAAATTCTGAATAAATCTGATAAACAACCAGCAAAATATCCTAATGGACAAGAAGTAGGGGAAATTGCGCTAAAAGTTGAAAATGGTATAAGTGAGGTATACGAAGTTAGCGGTTTAGAGCCAGGAGATTATTTGATTAGAGAACTTAATATTCCTAATACTATGGAATTACTAGGTGGAAATGATAAAGAAGTAAAAGTTACAGCAAATAATAGTACTCTTGTTGAAACAACTGTTTTCACAAACAATATCCTAAGAGGAAGTTTAAAAATTCAAAAGAATGTTACAATTAATAAGGAATCAGCAATAGGTAGTATATTAGCTGATGGTACTTATAAATTTGTTGTTAAAGATGATATTGGTGGGGTTGTAGCTACTCCAGAAATTACTGTTACTAATGGTAATAGTAACATGGCAATAGTAGAGGGTTTATTACCAGGAAAATACACAATTGAAGAAACTACTGATGGCACTGGTAAAGCAACATTAGTTGATTCAAAAAATACTGAAATAACAATTACTAAAGATAAAATTACTGAAGTACAAACAGCAGAATTTACTAATAACATTGATATACAGGTAGGAAGTTTGAATATTAAAAAGAATGTAACTTTAAATGGTGCAACTATAAATGGTACTGCTAATAAAACTAAGGTTGATGGACTTTATACTTTCTATGTATTTGATGAAAACAATGTAAAAGTTGCGGAAAGAAATATTAACATTACTAATGGTGAATCTAAAACTATAACAGTAGAAAATTTAGCTCCAGGAAAATATACAGTTAAAGAAGATATCAGTAATTTTAAAAATGGATTGTCATTGGTTGAATATAAAGATGGCATTGTAGTTGAAGTAGAAGCTAACAACAGCACAAAAATTCCAACTGCTTCATTCACAAACAACTTAACTGAAGGTGAAATTGAAATTACTAAAAAAGTTACATTAAACGGTGTTGGAACTACAGGTAAATTAGCTGATGGAACATTTACATTTACTATTAGTGGACCTGATGGTTATAGTAGGGAAGAAAAGATTACAGTAACTAATGGTAAAGCTGATCCAGTAAAATTAACAGAATTAAAACCAGGAACTTATACAATTAGTGAAAAAGATACTGATGGATTTAATTTAACTGGTGTAGAAGTAAGCAATGGAACAGTAAATGAAAATAATGTTGTAACTGTTGAAATTAAAGAAAATACTACAGGAAAAGCTCAAGTTGAAGCAGTTACATTTACAAACAATAAAGAAGTTGGAAGTTTAAAAATTACAAAGAATGTAACTTTAAATGGTAACCCAACTGATAAAGTTAATGGAACCTATAACTTTGTTGTAATTAATGAAAATGGTGAAACTGTAGCAGAAAAATCAATCAAAATTGAAGAAGGTAAATCTAAAACAGTAACAGTAGATAATCTAAAACCAGGTAGATATACTGTTAAAGAAGTTGTTGAAAATTTAGAAAACGGAACAACAATAACTGAAGGTAAAGACGGTATTGAAGTTATTGTAACTGCTAATAATAGTGGAGATGCTATTGGAGTTGCTGAATTTACAAATAACTTAACTGAAGGTGAAATTGAAATCACTAAAGAAGTAACATTAAATGGTGAAGCAACTAAACGTAAATTAGCTGATGGAACATTTGAATTTGAAGTTAAAGATGAAAATGGTAAGGTAGTAGCAAAACCAACAATTACAGTTAAAGATGGTGAAGCTGAAACTAAAACTTTAACAGGATTAAAACCAGGAAAATACACAATTAAAGAAACTGATAGTGATGGTCTTGAATTAAAGGGTGTAGAAGTAAGCAATGGAATAGTAGACGAAAATAATGTTGTAACTGTTGAAATTACTGATGAAAATACTAGTAAAAAAGCTCAAGTTGAAGCAGTAACATTTACAAACAATAAAGAAGTAACTGGAAGTTTAAAAATCACTAAGAATGTAACGGTTAATGGTAAAGAAACTGAATCACGATTAGTTGATAGAACTTATTACTTCAATATTACAGGACCAAATTATAGTGAAACAGTTGGTGTTGAAATTAAAGATGGAAAACCAATTGAACCTGCAGTAGTTACTGGATTATATCCAGGTAAATATATAATTACTGAAGATACAACTGGATTTGGAGAAAATCTTACAGTTGATAAAGAGAATGTTGAAGTTGAAATTACTTTTGATAATTATGATAAAACACAAGAAGTAGAATTTACTAATAACTTAAAAGTTGATGATGCAACATTAACGATTAAAAAAGAAATCAATGAAGATACTAATCAATATAGTGAAGCTGCTATAAAACTTTATACATTCAAGATTACTAATGATGAAGTAGCTGATGGTACAAAGTATGTGGCTAATGATGGTGTGAATTCAATTACATTTAATAATGGTGAAGCTACATTAACTATTAAAGGTAATAGTGAAGTATCATTTGCTGGTTTAAAAGCTGGTGAATATAAAGTAGAAGAAATTGATGCTGAAATCGTTGATTATAAATTAACTACTGATTATGAAGATAATAGTGGTGATAAAGACGATCAGACAGTTGAATTAACTGATGGTCAAGTTGCTATGATTACTGTTACTAACTCTTATGAATATGATGGTCAAGTAGCTGATATGTCAATTACTAAAGTATTGAAAAACTACAATCAAACATTTAAAGGTGGTACATTTGTATTTGAAGTAACTGGTACTAAAGTAAATAGTAATGGTGAAACTGAAATGATTTATAGCGGTATTATTGGGGCAACAACTGATAAAGCTGGAAATTTAAGTGTTGATAAATTGACAAACTTACCAGTAGAACCAGGAGTTACTTATACAGTTAAAGAAGTATATAGTGGTAGTGTGTATAGTCCTGTAAATGATACAGTAGTAATTACTTTAAATAGCCAGGAAGACATTGATCGTTATAAAGATGAAAATGGTAAGATTGTTTTAACGGCTGCATTTGAAAATGATTATAATGGTACAACTATTGGTGGTGCTGGTGTAATCAATATCTATGGATTAAATGATGGAATTAAACAGGTATTTGAGTAAAGGAGGGGTAAAAGATGATTAAGAGATTTTTAAAACATAAAACTTTAGTTATATTGGCTTTTGTAAGCGTAATGGTTTTAGGAATTACAGTTAATAAAACACTTGCATATTTTACCGCTTATACTGATGCCTGGGGTAGTAAAACATTATCGCTTAGTCGAACTACGGAACTTAAAGAAGATTTAGAAGACAATAACAAGGTGATTGTAATTCAAAATACTAGTGAGGATGTTGACATTTATACAAGAGTTAAGGTTTATTTTGCCAATGATCCTGATTTGTCAGTAAGTGTTAAAGATATGTCTGAAGACAATTTATGGAATTATCATGAAGATGATGGTTATTATTATTACACTAAAGCTTTAGCACCAGAAGAATCTACTGAGGTTTTAAAAGCTGAAGTTAAAGCTAAACTTGAAGAAGGTAAGAAAAATAACTTAGAAGTTATCGTCGTTCATGAATATGTTACAGCTTTGTATAATGAAGATGGAACTGGAAATATGGAACTAAGCTGGGAATATGGACTTGATGAAGGAGGAAATAGTTAATGAAAAGATTGAAAAAACTAGCCTCTTCTACTAAAATTTTAAAAGTATTGATGGTAATTTGTTTAGCTGTGATGGTATTTAGTGGATTTAATTTTACTAAAGCAATGTTGACATATTATAGTGATACTTATGT
The DNA here is from genome assembly GCF_017889095.1 of Thomasclavelia sp. Classification (GTDB taxonomy): domain Bacteria; phylum Bacillota_I; class Bacilli_A; order Erysipelotrichales; family Coprobacillaceae; genus Thomasclavelia. The sequence goes on from NZ_JAGHEW010000147.1 coordinate 6,034, forward strand.
TTCTGGTACTGAAATGTATCAAATCGGGGTTTCTTTGATTGAAAATGATGAAGAAGTATCTCGCTATGATGATGATCGAGTAACATTATTTATTCCAGAAATACCAGAAAAAGGATTAAAGTTAGGAAAAACTTATAAAGAAGAATTAAAGGTTAAAAACTGCGGTGGTAATTTAAGTGATAAAGATAGTGGGATTGATCAATATGTTCGGGTTATTGTTCATAAACGCTGGCTAAAAGTTGATAAAGACGGTAATGCTACTGAACTAGCAGATACTGAATTAAATCCAGATTATATCGATTTAAACTTCGTTAATATCAATGAAAATTGTTGGATTGAAGATACAAGTCAGGCAACTAAAGAACAACGAGTATTCTATTATCATCATATTCTAAAATCAGGTGAAGAAAGTGAATTGTTTGCTGATACAATTAGAATTGCACCTGAGGTTGTTAAAGAAGTAGAAACACAAACAAGTAAAAAAGATGATGGAACAATTGTTACCACATATATCTATGATGATTATAAATTTGAAATTTATGCTGAAGTTGATGCAGTACAAACACACAACGCTAAAGATGCTATTTTAAGTGCTTGGGGTGTTGATGTAACGATCAACGAAGACAAAACTTTATCTTTAGGAGGTGGGGAATAATGAAAATCAAAAAAATATTATTAGCATTGATGTTAGTTATTCCTACCTGCCTAACATCATTATCTAAAGTCCATGGTGAAGATTATACAACTGATGGCTGGTATGTTGAGTTTAAAGATCAAGAAATGATTCAAAACTTTAGTCAGGAAGATATTGATGAAGTTGGTAAGGATTTACAACCAGGGGATACTTGGACGATTCGTCTAAAAGTAATTAATAGTACTGGTAATGAAGATTGGTATATGACTAATGAAGTAGTCAAAACTTATGAAACTAAACGTGATGATGGTCGCGATGAAAATGAAGGTTTAACAGCTGCTGATAATGGTGGTTACACTTATAAACTTTACTATTATGATAATGAAAACTGGCAAGATGAAACAAATGGTCGAGTTATTTATGATAGTGAATTAGTTGGTGGGGATGAAACCGATGGGCTTCATCAAGCTACAAGTGCTTTGGAAAACTATTTCTATCTAGATAGCTTTGCACCAGGTCAAGTTGGTTTATTGGTTTTACAAATTACTTTAGATGGTGAAACTTTAAATAACGATTATCAAAATACATCAGCAGTAGTTCAAATGAACTTTGCCTGTGAAGATCGCGATATTGATAGCAGTAATATAATCACAAATGTAATTAAAACTGGTGATGATCAAATTAATCCAATGATTTATGGAATTATTGCAATGGCTTCATTGGTATTATTTGGAACTTTGGTATATGTAAATCACCGTCATAAAAAGAAAGGGGTAATTGATGATGTCGATGCTTAAAAAATCTATAAGTGCATTTTTTGCAATCGCTTTAATTGTTGCCTACTCTTTTGTTAGTATTAATGCTGAAGAACTGTATCACTATCAAGTAACAATTTATGCTGGAAGTTATGGTGTATTTAACGATGAAGATGCTGTAATTATTGATTCAAGTTCAACTGGTTCATCACCAATCGTAACATTAAATGACCAACGCAGCGAACTTACGATAACGGGGTTAAAAGCCAATGATCGAATTGGTTTGCAAACTAGTAAAATTACGGTGACCAATGATAAATACTATGCTAAAGGTATGAAAATTGGTGGTCGTGATAACGAAAAAAGTTATATTTTACAATGGTATACAATTACCAAAGATAGCAATTATGTAGTATCTTATGGTATTCCTGGTAATCAAGTTGAATATACAACTTACTATGTTGATCAAGATGGAAATCAATTAAGAGAACCAGAAACATACTATGGAACAATTGGTGAATATACAGTAACCGGATATAAATATGTTGATGGTTATTTACCACAAGCCTATAACTTAGGAAAAACTTTGGTGGAAAATGCTGATGACAATACTTATACATTCGTTTATACTCCAATTGCACCATTAACAGCTACCACACCTGCAACGGGAACTACTAGTACTCAAACTGGTGGACAAACCACTACAACTGGTGGAGCTACTGATGGTACGACAACTGCTGGTGGACAAACTGATGGAGGACAAACGACAACAGACCAAGATGATACAACTACAGCTACTGAAGACCAAGTAGAAGATATCATCAATTTGGATGAAGAAGAAACACCATTAGCTAATGGTGAAGACAAAACCACTTCATCTAATAGCAATACTACAATTTATGTAGCTGCTGGTGGCGGTTTGTTAGTAATTATTGCACTAGCAACAATCTTATATCGTCGTAAGAAAAATGCATAATCAAGAATCTAAAAGCGGTTATTCTAAACGAATAATTAGAATTACCGCTTTTTTTATCAATAAATTAGCATACTTGATAATTGGTGCAATAATTCTAATCAATCTAATGGTTTATTTACCAGCCTGCTTTAATTATCAAACATATAGTGTTATTAGTGGTTCCATGGAACCGGAGATAAAAGTTAATAGTCTTATTTATGTTCAAAAAATTGATCCTGAAAAGCTGGTTAGTGAAGATATTATTACTTTTAATAGTAATAAAGGGATAGTTACTCATCGGGTAATTACTAACGATTTATCAGCTAAACAGATTATAACTAAAGGTGATGCCAATTATCAAAATGAT
>NZ_JAGHEW010000399.1 GCF_017889095.1 Thomasclavelia sp.
AATCATTGATAAATGATTTGGTTGATTTTGGTAATAATCATAAAATAAGTTATTTTATTAGTGATAGTTATAAAGATGATGCTTGTTTATATACTATTTTTGATAATTATATTTTTAGTAGTGATAAGGATGTTTTGGATGTTTATGATATAGAAACCAAAGATATTATTGATTTTAGTAAGCTAAGTAATAAATATTATAGTAGTGAAGATGATAATAATAGTAGTGGTAAAATAAGAATATTGGATAATGGTTTTTTTGATCGTAATTTAGAAATTCATCGTTTTAAGAGTTTGGGCAGTTATGATGGTACTGGGTTGATTTATTTTAGAATAGTTTGTAAGGAAGCAACTTTTAATGAATTTAGTGAGTGGATTAGCGAACGTTATAATTTGACCGATAATACTGAGGGAATGAGTAAAGCAATAACATACGAAGATCATGAAGTTGTCAGTAATCAGGTAAAAGAGTTACTACAAATAGGTATTTTCTTATTTGCGGTAATTATGGCTATTATTGTGATAAAAAAACAAAGAGCTTATATGATTCAAAGAATGATGGGAATATCAGCTTTTAGAATTGAATTAAAGGAATTTGGTGGGTTATTTGTTTTTTTAGTTGTTGATTTTATTGTTGTTTGTGCGATTACTTTTTTGGTGCTTTGTAAGGAAAATAGTGCTAGTAAAGCTGCATTTATGTTTGATATTATTGGATTTACTGGTTTGTTTGTATTGGTATTATTATTGGTGTGGTTATTAATAGGAATATTTATAAAAGCTGTTAGTTCAATTAAATATTTAAATACAAATCAGTCTTTTAATAAATTATTTTATATTCAGGCTATTATTAGAGTAATAGTTACAGTTATTTTAATTACTCCAATAATGCAGAGTATTGATAATGTTAAACCGTATATAAGTAATTACTGGGCTGTCAAAGATATGAAAGATAAAATTGCAAATATGTATTCATTAGAATATATTCCTGATGAAAGCAGGGAGATATATAATGATTATTATGATCAGGCTTATTATAGTAATTTTAGTTCTTATTATGGTAATTATCGGTTATTAGAGGAAGAAGATACTAGTGAAGAAGATGTTTATCCATATCCTTTTATTAGAGTAAATGATAATTATTTAAGTGATTATGATGATATTTATGATCTTGATGGTAATAAGTTGGATTTGAATGATTTTAAGAATAATACATTAATGGTTCCTGAAGATTTTAAAGATGGTGATTTATCAATGTATTTAATTAGTAATGAAGATATAGTATATATAAAGAATACAGGTAAATATTATAATTACAAACTAGAAGAACCATTTGTTTTAACC
>NZ_JAGHEW010000148.1 GCF_017889095.1 Thomasclavelia sp.
TATCGGTTTTATTAACTGGAATGGGAATGTGTGTTGTCTATCCTTTTACACTATATGAAAATCATATATGTTATGAAATAAGAGAAGCTCAAAAAATCACTTCATTTCAAATTGCTTTTAATTTAGTGGGTGGATTAATATTTCCAATAGCTTTAGGACTTTTTATGACGTATGTTTCTACAAATCTATATATATGGTTTCAATTAACTCTCATTATTATTGCTGTTGTTATACGATTAATTATTTCATTGGAATAAATAGTGAGAAAGAATAAGTATAAAAAATATTAAAAATAACTGTTATTTAAAATACATTATGTATATTGTAGTACAAAAATTTAGTGATGATAGAAATTTGCTAAAAAATTGTTTTTTTAGAACTTTGTTACCAGGAATCAAATCAATTAATATACTTTATATAAGATATAAAAAGAATAGATAATAATCAAGCATTATAGTAAAAAGTAAATTAATTATTTTATTAAATTTGATTGACTATTTTTAACAGAATAAAACTCTGAATTTAGATGTTTCATATAATTAATCAATAAAAATATATGATTTTTAAATTGAAAAACTATACACTTGCATCTTGTATTCAATCAAATAAAAATTAACTTTTATTTGATTTCTTTATTGAATGTTTTTGCATCGATAACATTTTTCCTAAAATATGCATGAGAAATAAATAATTATTTTCGAAACTATCTACTTTTGTTCAATAATAATGTAGTTTGATCAAAGTCTATTCACTATTTTTTATTTTTAAGTAAAATAATTTACGTAGATTGTTAGCGTATCTGCAAAAAAAGAAAAAGGAAGAATGAAAATGAAGAAGTTAAGAAAAATTATTGTTACAAGTTTATGTGCAGGTATTTTATCTATTAGTGCGGTAAGTGCAGCTGGATATGTGGGATATAAGTTACCTCGATTCCAAGGAAATAATTATACTAATGCACATTCAAAAACTACATCTGCAAATTACATAACAAATAAGCTTGAAAATGTTGAAGGAACCCATACTGTAACTTTTTGGGCAGCCAATTCGACAAAAAGACAAATTTCAAATGATCATGATCAAAAGAAAGGTAACACTTCTAACATTAAATTTACAACAGGTGGATATGCTGGAAAAGGTATACAAATCATTTTAGGTATGGAAAATGCTAGCTGGTCTATTGATACAGCATTCTGTGCCGGAACAGTTAATTTTAGATAGGAAACTGCTAAAGCAGTTTCTTTTTAAAAATATGATTAAACAGGTTAAAATCGAAATAAAAAACTCGATAAATCAAATCGAGTTTAAATTTACATTTGCAGCTATCCTTTTAGTAAGTTTAATTAGTATCCTGCTGAACTGTTATCTAGACTTCGGTCATAACATTTTATCTATAAGATCATATATCGACAATTCTATGTACGTCAGCATTAAAGCAAGAGCTATTATCAATATTTTTCAATATTTATCACCTTTGCTTGTTATGACAGTTTATTCATCCAGTAAATGGAAAGAAGAAAAAAACGGGATGCAGACAATGATAATTACCCGAATAAAAAAGAAAGACTATTACGTTTCTAAATTTATTGCCAATTTTGTGCTGGTTTTCAGTGTAATTTTATTTTCAGGAATAATAAATTTAATTATTTCCTATATCGTTTATCCAGCTGTCGGTTTTGATAACCGCTGGGGAATGCCGGTATATGATATTATTCTGGGATATGATCAGAATATTTTATTTGATTTTTTAAGAATTCAAAACCCTCTGATCTATATATTATCAAAAATTTTGCTGGTCAGCATTTTTTTAGCAGCAGTTTCCAATATTCCATACTCTTTAAGTTTTATTAAACCGTTCAGTCAGATGGAATTTATACAAATCTGTATTATGTCATTTATCGGCATAGCCGGGATCAGTATTATTGGAATAATTTTTGATCTAAGTTTTTTAAACTATATTTCATATATGGTAATTGATGCAAATATATCCTTTTTGAGTGTATGTGTATCAGTAATAGTATTGAATTTATCAGAAATCTTGATTTTAATAAAAGGAATAAAAAAATATGAAACAATTCATTAACAGGGATCAGATTAATAATTATATTTTTTTAGCAGCTGTTGAAATGATAATTCTATTTATGTTTAAAAATGCCGTAAATACTGATGACATCATGGCAAATACTTTTTCAATTATAATTATTGCTGTATTTATTGTTCCGGTAGTACTGTCATATTTTTCTGCTGACATATTGCCGATATTTAATAATATGATCATTCCAAGGTTTCAGACGAAAAAAAAGTTATTCTATTTCATTATTGAAAAGATTTTCTTAGGTTCATTTAAGATCGTATGCATATTATTACTGCCGGTACATTTTGCTGCTGTATTTATTTATCAGATCGATTTCTTCATGATAATGAGATATTATATCAGCTTTGTTATAAATATCATGATTATCTGCGTGATCTTTATGATCGTATATTTTAAGATAAGAAATAAAAATGTAGCAGTTATTATAACTTACTGCCTATGTAATATTACCAGCCTGCTAAGCAGCCTGTTTAGAGAAAATAATATCCCTAATTTAGTAGCACTGATGCTGTTTAAATATGAAAACAAAATTATTTTAATAAGTGTTATGGTATTATTCATTATTCTGCTGGCTGTCATTTTATATAAAAATATCTGCAAGTCAGAAATACTGGGAGAATCTAAAAATGTTTTATAAATTTATTACAAGAAATAGAGAAATACTGATAAAGATATTATTTCTGATTGCCGTGTCTTTTACCCTTAAATATGTCACTCATAGAGGTTTTGCAGCAAGCGAGTTATTAGGTACATATCAAATATATATGGGCGGTATTTTTTTAGAAGAGAGTGCATCAATGCTGCAGATTATTTTATTTCTAATGACTTCGGCATTATTTATATATTGGATACCGTATGAAATTATCAGGGAAATAAAAGAAAATGAAATATATATAAGATACCGGTTTGAAAAAAATACTAAACTTCTGTTCTTTGTTTCTATTAAAAATATCTTTTACTGTCTGTTTTATCAGTTTATTAATGTAATCATTGTTATTTTAATAACTTTTCAGTTTGATCCTATACAAATAATTGGCGGTGAATTTATAAAACTGCTGATAACATCAACGATTCAGCTTTTAATTATCCTGTTTATAAGTGAATTCTTTCTGTATCGTTTCAAACTGGAAATAGGAATGGTTTTTTCATTATTATTAATTGCTGGTCCAGTTATTATATCAGGAGTTATAATAGATAATTTCCCGTCTAATATTGAACTTTGCAAATTTATTCCTTTAAATCATGGCAACTATAACTACTATTATCCTTCTGTATATATTTTATATGATATGCCTGTAACCTATTCTGCATTGCCTGATTATAAATATATGTTTATTTTGATAAGTCAGGTCACTGAACTGATTATAAGCATCGGTGGATTAATGTATGCAGTCAACAGAAAAGATCTAATTGGAGGTAATTATGAAAATTAATATAAATGATATTTCAAGAGAAATAAAATCAAATATGATTTTAAATCATATAACTTTAGAATTTGAAAGCGGAAAAATTTACGGATTATGCGGTCATAACGGGTCAGGTAAAACGATGTTACTGCGTGCTATTGCCGGTCTGATTCAAATTGACAAAGGTGAGATTGTAATTGGTCATCAGACACTTCATAAAGATATTGACTATCCCCCTGAAATGGGATTAATTATTGAAACACCTGCTTTTTTTAAATATTATACCGGAATGGAAAACCTGCTCTATCTATCACAAATCAGAGATAAAATTTCTAAACCGGATGTTTTAGAAGCGTTAAAACGGGTCGGATTAGACCCTGATGATAAAAGAACTGTAGCTAAATATTCACTTGGAATGAAACAGAGACTGGCTATTGCACAGGCAGTCATGGAAAAACCGCAGCTTATCTTGCTTGATGAGCCAACTAATGCATTAGATCAGGATGCCATTTTACAGTTCAAAAAGATTATAACTGAGGAAAAAATGCGTAATGCCTGTATAATCATTGCAACTCATAATCAGCAGGACATAGATGAACTGTTTGATGAAAAAATATATTTAAATTACGGAAAAGTAGAAAGAGTGGAAAAAAATGACTAGAAGTACAAAGATATATTTTTTAGCTGTTTTAATTTTAATCAGTACAGCCATAGGATATGCAGTAATGACTAAATATTCTTTTGCCGGTGACTATAATTTAAGTAAAATCAAAGAACAGTGTGATCTTGATAACTTTATGTATTCAAATGATGAAGAAAGCATATATTTCAATAATTCAATAAGCAGTTTAGATGAATTAGAAAAAAACAGTGACTTAATTGTCAAGGTACAATCATTAAATGACAGTACACTATTTTATAACAGTGTAGAAACACCTGTAAAAATTGTAGATGTTTATAGCAGCAGCGATGATCTAAAAAAAGGCGATATTATCTATATTCAGGAACCGGTATCTGTCTCCTATCAAAAAAACATGGAAAATATCACTTCAATAAGGGGATATGTTTTAATGAACCCTGATCAGGAATATATATTATTTTTAAAACATTTAGAAAAAGTAGATGGCTATAAATACAAGAATAATGAAAAAATTACATATTTGCCTATATCAGCCAGATTTGGTAAATACTGTAAAGAAGAAAAGCCTAAATTTATTGATCCATTACAAATTGATTCCGGTGAGATATACTATCGTGACTTTAAAAATTCATCAGCTGTTTTTATTGATAATGAGGAACTGACAAAATATAATTCAGTATCATTACAAGTTTATGATAAATATTATTGATACCAAATATTACTTGTTTAGCTTTCATAAATATTGTTCAAATAGCAGAGAAATAAAACATAATAGTTTTATGGACTATCTTGATAAAAAATATAAATCTTAATTTATATCAATAAGTTTTTATATCATTACATTTAAAAATATTTTATATATATTCAGTAGAAATAATTATATGATTTATTTATCATAAATTAATACATACTCTTGTCTATAAAAATCAAATCTAAAAGAATATAAAATAATCTAAATTTTTAATTATTATATATTATTTACTCATAAAATATATGATGTTTTACATCTTTTATTCAGCTTATGTTCAATATGCATTGTCAGCTGATGTTTCTCAACATATTGCTTATAGACGATACAGAATTGTGTATATTTCAAATATGATTCATTGAGTGCAATACTTTCTTCAATATATTCTTCCCACAAAATCATAAGAGTCACACCTTTTCGATTGAGTTCCTGATGAATATGATTGCAGTCGGGTTGCCTATGAATACTTTTTATTTCCTTCCATTAAAATGCGTGTGGATAAATCTACAAAACAATTTTAACACCAGGAGGCTTTGTTTTATATAATAACTAATAAAATTGTCGTCATTTTGATTAACGCACTGTTATCACTTCATTAACATGGTGCCGTCAGCAAACTGAAATATTCACCAGAATAAGGAAACCTCTTAGGTGTAACTCTTATTCTGTGAGTGTCAGTGCAAATCAGGAAACTTAGTCTAGGGCATAATCGTTAGGTTATGCCTAAAAGAGACGCAGAAGTCGAAGGGCCTATAAGTGAATTGGTAGGCCGAATTGCAAATAACTCATATAATAATATATTATTAGAAGGATCTTCAATGAGAGAAGAATATCCTAAATTAAAATGATTACAAAGTCGGCCTATGCAGATTGGCTCTCTTTGCGTTTTGGATGGCTCTGATTAAAGGATAACAAGTGGTTCTCATATACCGAACAGGGTGGCTCTGCCACCCGTTATATTCATTGAGTATATTTTTATGATAAAATGTCAATATTATATTTAATTTCAATTCTATAATTATGACCATTAAGATTGTTTTCGAACTGCATGATTAAGTCGTTTGTTCTAATCGTGTTTTTTTCTTTTCTTATATATTTGACATTTTTCAAAGCATTTACAAAACCTTCATCAATATTACTTACATCTGTTTTTCCATTATGAAATCTTTTATGATTTTCATCTGGTCGAAGTATTAAACATTTTGAAGTCGTTCCAACAAAAAAATAAGTTGTTTCTTCTTGGAATATAAGTACATTATTATAATTTTTAACGACTTCATCATCAATATAATACGTTATATTGATACAACCATCTTCTATGGCA
>NZ_JAGHEW010000149.1 GCF_017889095.1 Thomasclavelia sp.
AGCATCCGGCTTTTGAAACCTATTTTACTAAAGATGGGATTGAAATTTGGGTTGGTAAAAACAACTTACAAAACGATTATTTAACTTTTAAACATGCTCATCGTTATGATACCTGGTTCCATGTTAAAGAAATGCCAGGCAGTCATGTTATTGTAAAAGGAAATGAACTTGATGAATATACCATTCGTTTAGCCGCCAATATGGCAGCCTGCTTATCTAAAGGTAAAAACAGTAGTTCGGTTCCAGTCAACTATACTTTGATCAAGACTTTAAAGAAACCACATGGCTATAAGCCAGGGCAGGTTTTATTAGATAGTTATAAAACTATTTATATTGATCCTGATGAAAGCTGTTTTAATGAATTAACGAAAAAATAGATGCTTAAAGCATCTATCTTTTCTAATTACCACAGTTACAAGATCCATTAATAACATTACTGTTACCACTCATAAAACCATTATTACCATACATAAAATTAGAACCATTAGCGTATGGGTTAGGATTATTTTGAGTCATATAAGTTTGTTCATAACGAGGATAGTAGCGAGGGTAATAAACAACATTGCAGACATGACGGCATTCAATTGGACAGATAATTGGCTGTTCTACATATTGATTGCTACAAGTTGTGCAAACTTTTTTAGGAGCTACGATGGGAGTGGCTTTGCAGCCATTATTGCATCCACAGCCACAGTTTGAATTACAAAACATCATTTCCACCTCCTTTATATTATACTATATGTTTTTACTCTTTTAAGTCTTAGACAAATTACACAGAAAGGAAAAAAAGATGGAATTAATTAAATGGGATATTGATAGTCCAATTGAAGCCTATACAGTTACTAAAGAATTAGGCGATATGTCTTATAATAATGAAGATAAAGAATTAATTTTAAATAACCGAAAACAGTTAGCAAAACTGTTAAATACCACTTTAGATCATTTTGTTGCCCCAAAACAAATCCATTCAGCTAATTTTAAACAAGTTAGTTTATTAGATGGTGGTAAAGGAAGTTATGATCAAACATCTGCTATCCAGGATTGTGATTCTTTGTACACTAAAGATCGTGATTTATATTTATTATCATTTCATGCTGACTGTACTCCAGTATTATTATATTGTCCAGATACTAAGATTGTTGCTGCCATTCATTCAGGCTGGTTAGGAACTACTAGACAGATTGTTTCTAAAGTTACTAAACATTTGATTGAATTTGAACATTGTGATCCTAAACAAATCAAAGCTTATATTGGCCCTAGTATTTGCCAGGATTGTTTGGAAGTAATGGATAATGTAATTGATCTAGTTAAACAAATGGATTTTGATACGAGTGGTTTCTATTATCAAACTGACAAGCTTCATTATCAATTAGATAATAAAGGTTTAAATAAACAAATGTTATTAAATCTTGGTGTTTTAGAAAAGAATATTACGGTATCATCTTATTGTACCGTTGAAAATGATGATTTATTTTTCAGCTATCGGAAAAATAAAGATAGTGGCAGAAACATTACAATTATTAAAAGAATTTAAAAGGACCATGCGGTCCTTTTTATAATTTTTCTAACCAATTCAAAGCTAAAGCAAACCAGCTGGCAACATGATCATCGATATATCTTTCATCCATCAATTTAGCACTTTGCTTGTTAGCTAATGATAAACCATGCCTACCTTGATGATAAGTATGACATTCATGATCAATTCCCTGCTTTAATAACTCCATCGCATAATTCATAGTATTAATTACCGGTACTAAATCATCACTTACCGTATGCCAAATAAAAGTTGGTGGTGTCTGTTTATTAACCAGATTTGTTGGATTAATAAACTTATCATCATCAGTAATTTGTTTAATTATTTTATCTGGACACCAGGTAGTTAAATCAATAGCCGGATAACATAATATACAGGCATTGATTTTGATTTGTTGTAAGGAATAACCTAATTTTTGATAAAATAACGGCTCATGATATAAATTACTATAAATCGAGCATAAATGACCACCTGCTGAAAATCCAATAATAGAAATATGATCAGGATCAATAGTCCATTGATTACTATTTTGACGAATTAAAGCGATTGCCTGAGCTAACTGATATAAAGGAATTGGAAATAGTAGCTGTTTAGCTTCTTTATTTAAAATAGTATAATTTAAAACAAAGACTTGATAGCCTTGATTTAAAAAAGCTAAAGCAACCGGTTCACTTTCACGATTCGATAACATCTCATACCCACCGCCAGGACAAATAACCATAGCTGGTCGTTTGAAATTTGGTTCATTAGTTACTGTATCTTGAAGATAGGCAACTAAATAAGGCTGTTCTTTACTGTAGCCATAATCCATTAAATCTATTTTTTTATATAACATCGTTTTTTCCTAATTATTCATCTTTGATTATATCAAACATAACTTCCGGTATTAATTCAATCATTTTTGAAGGAATAACCGTATAGACCTTATCACCAATAACATCACCACAGGCACCATGAAGATAAGTACCAATAAT
>NZ_JAGHEW010000150.1 GCF_017889095.1 Thomasclavelia sp.
AGTGCTAAATTTTTAATAATAATTATTAAATTTTTTAAAAGCTAATAAAACAGCCTACAAAATACTTTTTCAACTATAAATTCTACCAACATATATCTTTGTGTTATATAAGACATTTTATTTTGAACTATTCGGGAATACCGAATAGTTCAAAATCCTTGCAACTAGCCATCGTTATAAATTATTTAGTTATTCATTTATTATAGAAATACAAACACAGTATAATACAACCATCATTTTTGCATTAGTTAAATATTTTCATCTTCATAACGCATTACTAGCCTTATCAATGAATATCCTCAATACAAAAAGATATTTGTTTCCTGTTAGTCAACTTTCTTTCCTAAAGTAACCTTTTAATCAATTGAAGTGCAAAGTTGTTATGCCTATAATTATAGATGAGGTGAAGGAAATGTATAAAATAGAAATAGGCGAAAATATCGTTCGGTTAAGACATGAAAGAAAAATAACCCAGGAAAAATTAGCTGATTATCTTGGGGTAACTAAAGGTTCGGTTTCTAAATGGGAGAAAAATATTAGTAGACCCGATATTACTACTTTACCGGTATTAGCTGCTTTTTTTGATGTTACGATTGATGAACTGCTTGGTTATAGTCCATATTTAACTAAGGAACAGATTCAAAAATTATACCAGCAGTTTTCAAAAGATTTTACCAATAAAGATTTTGATGAAGTCGATCAACAAATCCAGTCATATCTTAAACAATATTATTCTTGTTACCCGTTTGTCTTACAAATGTGCGTGTTATATTTAAATCATTATTCATTAGCAAAACCAGCTAAACAAAATGAAATACTAGAGATGATCAATGAGCTTTGTCTGCATATTATAACAAACTGTCGTGATTTTAAAGTTACTAAAGATGCTACTATCTTACAAGCATTAATATTACTGCGATTACAAAAATACCAGGAAGCCACAGCAATCTTGGAAGATAACGTTGATCCATCCAGATTTGCAACGCAAGCAAATAATATTCTAATTTCCGCTTATTTATTAAATAATGATATACAAAAAGCTAATAGTTTAACCCAAATTACAATGTATCTAAATATTATTTCATTAGTAGCATCAGCTACGCAGTATTTAATGATTACTAATGATAACTATCCTCAATTTATCGAAACCGTAAAACGAATCGAAGCAGTTATTGAAACGTATAATTTAGTTAAATTGCATCCAAATATTGTCGCTGGATTTGAGTATCAGGCTTGTTTAATATATTTAAAATATCAACAAGTTGAATCAGCTTTAAAACATATCGATAACTTTGTAACTAGTATTAAAGAATTATTAAACAATTTTTGTTTACATGAAGATGATTATTTTGATGAAATTAATGAATATATTGAAAAACTGGATAATGGTTCAATTACTCCAAGAGATAAAAATAGTGTGATAAAAGATCTTGAACATTATTTTGATGATCCTATTTTTGACCAGTTAAAAGATTATCCTAAGTTTAAACTATTACAAAGTAAATTAAAGGAGATGTTACGATGAAGCTAACAGATATTTTAGTTTTTTTACTTCCATTGATCATAATTGAAATCATTTTATTAATATATACTTTATATCATATTTTTACTCATGAACATTATAAACGGGGTAATCGATTACTTTGGTGTTTTGTTGCCATTATTGGCATGCAGTTTATTGGTCCAGTATTATATTTTATTTTGGGAAAAGAGGATGAATGATGGATATTTTAAAGATAAATGGCTTAACTAAAAAGTTTGGTAAAAATATTATTATTGATAACATGGATCTGACGATCAAAGAACATTCGATTTTTGGTTTTATTGGAAAAAATGGAGCTGGTAAAACTACTACGATGAAAATGATCGTTGGATTGTTAAAAGCTGATCATGGTGATATTTATGTAAATGGTAAAAAAGTGACGTTTGGTGAAACTAAAACTAATCAATATATTGGTTATTTACCAGATGTTCCGGAATTTTATGGTTTTATGAATGCTTATGAATATCTAACGTTGTGTGGTAATCTAACAGGAATGGAAAAAAATAATATTAATGAAAAAGCATTAGAACTTTTAGATTTAGTAGGAATTGAAAATAATAAAAAAAAGATTAACAGTTATTCAAGGGGCATGAAACAAAGACTAGGAATTGCCCAGGCATTATTAAATAGTCCTAAATTACTAATTTGTGATGAACCAACTTCAGCTTTAGACCCACTTGGTCGTAAAGAAATTTTAGATATTTTAGTTGCCATTAAAACTAAAACAACCGTTTTATTTTCTAGTCATGTTTTATCAGATGTTGAACGAATCTGCGATCACGTAGCCCTTTTATCGAATGGTAAGATTATCATGCAAGGACCACTTGAAACTATCAAAGAAAATCATCATCGTCATAATATTTTAATTGAATTTACTAATCAAAATGATTTAAATCAATTTTGTCAATTCTTTGATGGTATCAAAGTTAATCAAATGACCCTTAAATTAACATCAACTAAGCAAACTAATCTTACTTCAATTATGAAATATTTGATTAATCAAAAAATAATGATCAAAAAAATTGAACAGCTAGAACCCACTTTAGAAGATTTATTTATGGAGGTAGTTAAGCAATGAATCAGTTAGTTACTTTTTTAAAAAAAGAGTATTTTGAACAGCTAAAAAATCACAAATGTTTG
>NZ_JAGHEW010000012.1 GCF_017889095.1 Thomasclavelia sp.
AAAATTAGATTGACAAGAATAGCATCTTCGCATAAACTTTTGATGAAATGAGAGGTATTATGATGAAATATAAGATGATTGCATTAGATTTAGATGGAACATTAAAAAGCAGTGATAAACAAATTCTACCTAAAACTAAAGAGATTTTAATTAAACTGGCAAGTAAGGGAATTATAATTGTTCTAGCTTCAGGACGGCCAACGGCTGGATTATACCTGGAAGCTAATGAATTAAAGTTAAAAGAATATGGTGGTTATCTATTATCATTCAATGGTGCTAAAGTAGTTAATTATCAAACTAAAGAAGTGATTTATCAAAAAGTATATGACTATAAAATTGCCCATCAAGTATATGATCGGGCTAAAGAATATAACATGGCAGTAATGAGCTACACTGATAGTGAAATTATTAGTGAAGATGTTGATGATAAATATGTCAAAATTGAAAGTGATATCAACAACATGCCTATAAAAAAAGTAGACAGTTTTAAAGAAGTAATTAATTTTGATGTTAACAAAGTTTTACTTACAGGTGAGCCTGATTATATGGCTAAAGTAGAAGCTGAGTTTAAACAGCCATACGGTGATTCTTTAAGTATTTACCGTTCAGCACCATATTTTATTGAAGTCATGGCTCAAGGTATCGATAAAGCTGCTTCGTTAAAAGCATTGGCAGATTCTTTACAAATCAAACCGGAAGAGATTATTAGTTTTGGTGATGGGTATAATGATCTTAGTTTGATTGAATTTGCGGGATTAGGTGTAGCGATGGCTAATGCGGTCGATGAAGTAAAGCAGCGTGCTAATTATATTACTTTATCTAACGATGAAGAAGGAATTTACGATTGTTTAAATAAATTAGAAAAAAGAGGTGAAATTTAATGTTACCAAATGATATAAATATGTTAGTAAGTATCTTAAATATGAAATTAAGAGATGATGATATGTCGCTAGAAAATATTTTAGAGATCAATGATGCCAATGTTGAAGAAACATTAGCTAAATTAGAAGCTAATGGTTATTTCTATGATGAAACAAATAATCAAATTAAAGCTAAATAGTTAAAAAATAGATATTGTGGACTCAGCATAAAAATATGCTGAGTTTTTAAATGGTTTTTATATAATTTATAACAAATAATAAAATTAATAAATTATAAAGCATTTAAATTTTACGCTAATATAAATACAAATCAATATGTAGTTGCAAAAGGCAATAAAAAAATATGAAGTTAATAATAAAATTGAAATTGATGAAAAAAGAAAAAATAAAGGGAAAGAATATGTACAAGCCAGATCTTGATTACTTTTTAGTAGTCTTTGTTTGTTTTTTCTAAGAATGTTCGGTTTATTGGTAATATTCCATATATCCTTATTAATTATACTTTAATGATTTTATAAGTGGTATGATTTCATTTTTAATATTTTTTAAATAGAATTTTAATTATTATTTTGTGATTTAAAATATTGATTATTGAAACAGTTTTAAACTAAATTTGACTTGTAAATTATGGTATAATTATATGTGAAAAATAAAGACAAATACTATAGATGAAAGGGATGAGCTGAATGAATTTAAATGATTTACAAGCATTTGCTCATAGTATTATAGAAAATAATCGAGCTGAATGTGATTTTGTTGAATATAAAAAATCATATCAACAAGAAGATAAGATTTTAAAAACAATTTGTGCTTATGCAAATAATTTCATGAATCGTGATTATGGTTATTTGTTTATTGGTATTGAAGAACAAGATGATAAAACAAATGATATAAAGGCTATTCCAGTTAGACCGATTACTGGTTTATTAGAAGGGCAGTTAGAAGTTGCTGAAAATCATATTAAGTCTTTGTTTAAATATATACAGCCAAAGCCGAACTGTCATTTTATCTCTGACCAAATTGATGGTAAGTGGTATTTAGTAGTTATTGTAGAGCCTAGTAATCGTTTAACAGAAGTTACTGAAAAAGGAGCAAATGCAACCAAGCTCCTAAAGGTGGACGTTATATTCGTGTGAACCGAGATACTATATTGCCTAATACTAGACAAGAATATGAATTATTAAGAAAATTTGCAGGTTATTCATTTTGTGATGATTTTCATGCAACAGCAACACTTGATGATTTAAACTATGAGTATATGAAAGAATATCTTGTGAAAACAAATTCGGCGCAAGATTTAAGAAAACTTCCTAAAGAGGAAATGGCTAAGATGCTTAAACTTGTAGGTGAAAAAGAATCAAATAAAGATAAAATTAAAAATTTTGCACTGTTAATGTTTGCTGATAGACCAGAAGACTATATTCCAGGTGCTCATGTTGAAATTATAACTGAAAGTAGAGATGGAACTTCTAGAATGAGTGTGGAAAAGTTTGAAGGGCCTATTTGGATTCAGGCTCAACAAGTAAGAAATTATTTTAAGGATAGAATAGAACGCTCTTTTACACTTAGAGAGAGTGGAAATATTTATCATCGTATTATTAAAAATTGGCCGGATATTGCTTGGAATGAATTTTCAACAAATATGATTCTACATAAAAATTACGATAATTCTAATTATGCTGGAATTTATGTATACCCGGATCGTATTTCTTTTGCTAATCATAACCGTCCTTTACCACCGGTTTCAATAAAAGATTTAAATGAAAAAACAAGTTTTGATATTCGATTATATTTAAATCCACAAATAAAAGATATGTTTTATAAGTTGAACTTAATAGAATCGTACGGTTCTGGTATTAGAAGAGCTAAAACGGCGTTAAATGAAAATGGTAATGATGCACCATTATTTTTACCTGATAATGAAATAGATGATTATACACAAGTTATTATGTACATTAATAAAGAATACAAGGAGTATGAAGATCAAGATAATAAAGTAATTCAAGTTGAATCAATTAAATTACCTAAAAATCAACAAATTGTCTATACTACAATTTTGAATAATCCAGGTTTAAGAATTCCTGCATTAAGTAAAATATGTGGATTGAAGGAAACAAGCGTTGATAACGCTATTAGAAAATTGAAAAAGCAAAATTTAGTTGAATATGAAGGAACTAGTAAAGAAGGAGGGTATTTTATTTTCTAAAAAAGTACGGACTAAAGTACGGACTAAAGTACGGACTAAAGTACGGATAAGCTACCATTGGTAAAGCAAAATAGTCTCTTTTACTTTTGGACTAGAAATGCTATAATATGATTTATTAAAGGGGGATAGCTAAATGTTGAAATTAGAAGATTTTAAAGCTGCAAAAAAACGAGTTGATGAAGTGATTTTGGAAACTCATCTAATTCATAGTGATGCCTTTTCACAAGAATGTGGTAATGATGTTTACATAAAACCAGAAAACTTACAAAGAACTGGTGCTTTTAAAATTAGAGGTGCTTATAATAAAATTGTTAAACTTGATGATGAAGCGAAAAAACGGGGACTAATTGCTTCTTCGGCTGGTAATCATGCTCAAGGTGTTGCTTATGCGGCTAATAAGTTAGGTGTTAAAGCTACTATCGTTATGCCTAGTCATACGCCATTAATTAAAGTGGAAGCAACTAAAGCTCATGGGGCTGAAGTTGTTTTAGCTGGCGAAGTATATGATGATGCGTATGCAAAAGCGGTAGAATTACAAAAAAGTGAAGGTTATACTTTTGTTCATCCATTTGATGATGAAGATGTTATGGAAGGACAAGGAACAATTGCGTTAGAAATTTTAGAAGAACTTCCTGATACTGATATGATCTTAGTACCAATTGGTGGTGGTGGTTTGATTTCGGGTATTGCTGCGGCAGCTAAAATGATCAAACCTGATATTACTATTATTGGCGTGGAACCAGAAGGTGCTGCTAGTGCTTCAGCAGCTATCCAGGAAGATCAGGTCGTTTTATTAAAAGAAGTTGATACAATTGCTGATGGTACAGCTGTCCAACAAATTGGTTCAAAAACATTTAAATATATTAAAGAATATGTTGATGATATTGTTTTGGTTAATGATTATGAGTTAATGGAATCTTTCTTGTTGTTGGTTGAAAAACATAAATTAGTAGCTGAAGGTTCTGGAATTTTAGCTTTAGCTGGTTTGAAGAAATTAAAAGTTAAAGGAAAGAAAGTTGTTTCGTTAATTAGTGGTGGTAATATTGATGTGTTGACAATTTCTTCAATGATCAATAAGGGATTATTATCTCGGGGAAGAATCTTTACATTCTCAGTTCAATTACCAGATAAACCAGGACAGTTAGAAATTATTTCTAAAGTATTAGCGAAGATGAATGCTAATGTTATTGGAGTCGATCATAATCAGTTTAAAAACTATGCTCGTTTTTCAGAAGTGGAACTACGGGTTACTGCAGAAACTAATGGACATGCTCATATTCAAAGTATTATTGAAGAGTTTAACCGACTTGGATATACAATTACAACGATTGATTAAAGGACATTTTGTCCTTTTTTCTTTTATAAACAGTTAGAGATGTTTTATAATATAGATAGGAGGAAATTAAGATGAAACAGTTATTGATTCGTGGCGATGATTTAGGCTATAGTGAGGCAGTTAGTTTAGGAATGTTATCGGCTTATGAAAAGGGCATTGTAAATAGTATGGCGGTAATGGTCAATATGCCATATATTAAAGAAGCGTTAATGTTAGCAAAGAAACATAAGGGATTATGCTTAGGATTACATATCAATGTTACTAATGGTAAGGCTTTAGCACCAAAAGAACAAATTCCTAATTTAGTTGATCAAGATGGTGTTTTTATTAAAAGTTCAATTCGCCGTCAGCAGTTAAAAAATAATGAACAATTATTTAGTGAAGAAGAAGCTTATCTTGAAGCAAAATATCAAGTAGAACGTTATATTGAATTAATGGGTAAAATACCTGAATATATTGATTTACATGTATTGGAAGTTAAAGAATTAATTAATGCCGTATTAAGAATTTATCAAGAATACCAGATACCAGTATGTTTATATGATCAAAAACGATTTGGTAAAGATATCTTTGATCAATCAATGGCACAGTATGATTATTATCAAGATCATGATAATAATTTTGAAAATGTCTTTATTGAAAATCATTATCAATTAAAAGAAGGGATTAATTTATTAGTTACTCATCCCGGATTTATTGATTATGATGTGGCAATGACTTCATCAATGTTAAAACCGCGATTATATGATTATGCGTTAGTAACTAGTGAAAAATTAAAACAATGGTTAAAAGATAATCATGTTGAAGTAATTTCATTTCGAGATTTAATAGGGAGATAATAAAAATGGAACAATGGTGGCAAAAAGAGGTAGTATATCAAATTTATCCTAAAAGTTTTAAAGATAGTAATGATGATGGAATTGGTGATATTCAAGGAATTATTGAAAAATTAGATTATTTTAGTGATTTAGGAGTAACTAGTTTATGGTTATGTCCGATTTATGCTTCACCAATGGATGATAATGGTTATGATATTAGTGATTATTATCAAATTGATCCAATGTTTGGAACTATGGCTGATTTAGATGAATTGATTGCTAAAGGAAAACAGCGGGGAATCAAGATTATTATGGATTTGGTTGTTAATCATACTTCAGATGAACATTTTTGGTTTCAGGAAGCATTAAAAGATCCAAATAGTAAATATCGTGATTATTATATTTTTAAAAAAGGTAAAGATGGTCATGCCCCAACTAACTGGCGAAGCATTTTTGGTGGTTCAGTTTGGCAAAAAGTAGGAGATGATGAATATTACTTCCATGCTTTTTCTAAAAAACAGCCTTGTTTAAACTGGGAAAATCCTAAGTTACGCCAAGAAGTATACAAAATGATCAACTGGTGGCTAGATAAAGGAATCGCTGGTTTTCGTGTTGATGCGATTAATTTTATCAAAAAAGATCAACGTTATTTAGATGGTAAACAAGATGGGGAAGACGGTCTTGTTTCTTGTATTCCCTTTGC
>NZ_JAGHEW010000151.1 GCF_017889095.1 Thomasclavelia sp.
AATGAAAGATCGGGGTAAAAAAGTAGTTATTATTGACTGTGATTTTCGTAAACCGGCCTTACATAAAGTGTTTGAATTAAAACAGTTAAATAAACATAGTTTAACGGATTTTTTAGAAGATAAATGTAGTTTTAATGATCTATTTAATTATCAAGACGGTTTAACGATTATTTGTCAAAATGATTCTAAAGCCGATTCCAGTCGGTATTTTTTTAAAGACCAATTTGCTAGGTTTATTGAACTATGTAAACAAAACTATGACTATGTCATTATTGATACTCCGCCACTAGGTTTATGCGTAGATGTCGAGATTATTATTCCTTATTGTGATGCATCAATTATGGTGGTTAGTCAAGATTATAGTGAAATCGGGATTATTAATGATTTGGCGGATACATTAAAACAGCCCAATCATGATTTTATCGGTTTTGTTTTAAATGCCTTTTATCAACAGCAAAGTATTCAAAAAACATATAGTCAATATAACAGTTATTACCAATATCAAAAACGAATGAATCATAGATAGGAGGAAAGGTAATGGACGAAATAAAAAATGAGGAAGAGATTACTATTGATCTATGGGTCTTATGTCGTGATTTTATAAGAGGCTGCATTAAATTCTGGTGGCTAATTTTAGTTTTAACTTTAGCTGGTGCGGGAATTTTATTAGCTGTTAATCTCTGCTTATCTACCCCGATGTATCAGGCATCAGCCACTTTTACGGTCACTACTAATACATCGTCTAATACCGGTAGTCAAGGCGGTTATAATTATTATTATGATAATTCCTCAGCCGAACAGTTATCGCTAACATTTCCATACATATTAAACAGTCAGATTTTAACTGATGCGATTAAAGAAGATTTAGGTACTGATCATATCAATGGTTCAATTTCAACATCAATCATTTCTAATTCGAATATGATTACAATGAGTGTAGTTAGTGATGATATGGATAATTCTAAAAAGGTTTTAGAATCAACGATCAAAGTATACCCTTCGATAGCTCGTTATGTAATTGGGATGACTAAGTTTAATATGATTGAAAATCCAATGGTTTCCGCTACTCCCTATAATCAGCCTAATTATTTAAAAATAACTGGTACAGGTGCACTGATTGGCTTAGCTTCATCACTAGTAATAATTGTTTTATATGCCTTTTTTAGAAAAACGGTTCATAAAACTCAAGAATTAGAAGAGGTCATTAATTTAAAATGTTTAGCAACGATTCCGTATGTAAAACCCAAAAAACGCAAATATCACCAAGAACAAATGCCCACAATTTTAAATTATCATAATAACTCTTTATTTCAGGAAAACTTAGAAAGCTTACATATACGGATTGCTAAAGAACTTGCCGATATAAATGGGAAAAGCTTAATTTTTACCAGTACAGTTTCCGGTGAAGGGAAATCAATGATTGCTTTAAATACAGCTTATGCATTAGCCCGCAACAATAAAAAAGTATTATTGATTGATGGTGATTTAAGAAAGCAAGATTTAAATAAACAGCTTGATGCTAAAACTAATGGAGTTGGGTTAAATAGTATTAAATATGGAAATGACGTAGTTGAAGATGCTATCAAATATTTAGAAAATGGGAAAATTTATTTTTTAGGCGGCGATAGTGTTGTTGAAAATCCGGCTTTTATTTTATCAAATCAAAATATGATCAAGTTTATGGAAAAGATGAAACAGAAAATGGATTATATTATTTTTGATGCACCACCATGTGAAACTTTTGAAGATGTATTCTTATTAGAAAAATATGGTGATGCTTTTGTTTATGTAATTAAACAAGATTATATTCAAAGAAACCGGATCGTTGATTGTTTAAGTGTTTTATCAGAAAGTGAATTGCCAATATTAGGTTATGTTTTTAATGGTGATAGTTTATCATTCAATGATCATGGAAGATATGGCTATTATGGTAAATATGGACGTTCTACTTATTATTCAAAAAAAGCTTAAAATGATCTTAAAAGATAAAATTAATTTATCCAGTATTAGTGACAAAATGGTTAAGGTGGTGATATGATGATTGATTTACATTTACATATAATGCATCGCATTTATGATGGTGCCCAGGATTTATACGAATCAATAGAAATGGCAGAAATTGCTGAAGATAGTGGAGTCGAAGTAATTGTAGCTACTCCACATAGTAACTTTAAAAATGTTTATGAAAACTATTATGATCAATATTTTGAACAAAAGTTTGAAACCTTAAAAGCAGCCTTAAAAGAAAATGATCTATCACTAACTTTAATTCCCGGAATGGAGATCATGGCCTCGGATGATATTGTTGAAAAACTACAAAAGCACCAATTAATAACTTTAAATCACACCAATGTACCATTGGTAGAATTTGATTTTATGGTTGAGTTTGAGTATATGTATTTTATTACCAAAAAATTATTACAAAATGGCTATCAGCCGCTGATAGCTCATCCTGAACGTTATATTTGTATTATCGATAAACCTGAAAGAATAAGAGAATTAGTAACTATGGGAGCCTTGATACAATCAAATAAATCCAGTATTTTAGGCCATTTTGGGATGTCAATTCAAGCTTGTGTAAATTATTTGTTAAAAGAAGATTTAGTAACCGTGGTAGCCTCTGATGGTCATGGTGTTGATATAAGAACGCCAGCAATGGATGAAGTACGATTTTATTTGGATTTAAAATATGGTGAAGGAACAGCTAAACGATTATTAGAAGAAAATCCTAAAAGAATATTGAAGTTATAAGCGACTGTATTAATGATGCAGTCGTTTTTTTGTTTTGGATATTTGCTATAACTTAGTTAAAAATAATTATATTACTAATAAAATACTAATAAATTTATTAATTATAAGTGAAAACTTAGTTAAAATTGACAATAAATGATAAAAATACTATAATTAGTATAGAAAATGGGGGGAGATAATTTTGGAAACAATTTATAATATAATGGCAGTTTTGATAAATAAAGTTAATTTGTCTAATAAGTATGATGATTTTTTTACAAAAAGTAAAAAAGTTCACGATTTGGCAGTTAGTGAGATAAAACAAAAGATTCCGGAAATATTTTTAGAAGATGGTTCATTAGAAATAGATGCGTTGACAATAGATATAATAAAAGATAATAATTTTATAGTTAGGCTAAAGCATCTTGCAAATGAATATATAAGAGAAGAAAATAGTTTTAAATTATTAAAGTTATTACAAGTTTTAGATTCTTCAGTAAAATATTTGATAAAAATCAGTTGTGAAGATGATGAAGGTTATAAGGAAATAATTGCATTAAATACAAATTATGATGACACTGATATACTGCTATTACCTTATGTAAAATGCTTTTGGAAACGCCATAGTAATGGGAGTCAACATGGATACAAAATAAATCATTGTTTGCAAAATACATATTATATAATAAAATCGGATTTAAAAGATTTAACAGTCAAACACCTGTATCTAAATGAGGCATTATTTTTGAACGCTATACAAAATAAAAGGTTAAAAGTTGCTTGTTCACCTGTAACTAATAATGCTGTAATTGATAAAATCGAAACAATAGAAGATGTTGAAGGAAATTCTTTATTTTTTATTTCAAAAATTAAAAATAAAGAATTGATTCAAAAAAAGATATTAGAAATTATCGAAGAAGCAAAACGTAGAAATGTAGATATATTAGTTTTTCCAGAAATTTTGGGATTTGAGGAATTAACGATGGAAGCAATAGAGCTAATTACTAATAATATATTAGAAAACTATCCACCTTTAATTGTTTTACCAACTGTTTGGAAAGATTATTCAAATGCTAGTGACGTTATAATTGAAAATGGTCGCTTGATTATTAAGCAGGCTAAACAAAATCCAATGAATTTTAATGGGGCAAATGAATATATTATTCCTGATAAAATTCTATATGTAATTCATGCTTTTGGTATAGGTAGAATATGTATCTTAATTTGTAAAGATATGCTTGTTTTTGATTATCTGGATATTATTTTAGAAGATGCGCAGGCATCATTAATCATTGTGCCTTCTTTTTCTACTGGTAACTATGATTTTCAAAATGCAATAGCTAGATGTCAGGCTTATGATTGTGATGTCGTTTGGATTAATTCTTGTGCTGCAATTCATTTGGCTCCTTCTAAAACAGATAATTTTAAGATAATTGGTATCATATTGGAAAGCGGAAAAGGTTCTAATAATAGTGTGAATTTTTGTCAAAACGAAAAGTGCAAAAACTGTGATTTACGAATGTGTATGTTTGAACATGAAATACGGCTAGATTATAATAGAAGTATAATAGCTTAAGAGGTGATATAAATGAAACCGTTAAAAAGTGTAAATGAAATGAATAATATTTTAAAATATGATTTAAAAGATTTAAGTTTACCATTAAAAGATGTCAATCAGGAGATAAAAAATCGTTTGTATACTAATTATGAAAAGGATGATATGAATGAACTTAAACATTTAATTCAAGTTGTCCAAAAAGCTGGGCAAATTGTTAGAAAAAAAATTGTTTCAAAACAAGAACAAGGTGCCTATCAAATAGGTGTTTTAATGGGGGTGGCATCTGGATATGAACAATTATTAGGAAAAAAAGTATTTGATCAGACTGTTAATAATGAGATGCTTATTTTAATAGAAAAAAATAATGTTAAAAATATATTGATTTTAATGTATGAACAACCTGACTTGAGAAATAAAAAGTTGGTTGAAAAATTTGGAGCGTATGTTAACGAGTTATTAAGGCAGTTAATGGAAGTTGGACTTGTTGAAAAAACATATATTAGTAAATATAGCTTGTATAATTTAACGTCACTAGGAAGAAAACTTGTTGAAAAAAAGTGGAAAGTTTCATTAGATTTAAAAGAAAAATCATTGGAGCATAGTTATAATGTTTTAACGATCGAATTTGAAACAAAACCAAATTTACAAAAGAATTATCCTAAAAAAAGAAAATACGAATATACATGGACCAGAGGAATAAATAGGTGAACATATGAAAGAAATAAGAGAATATTTCAATAATTTAAAACAAGATAAAATTAATATTGATAAATTGATAGAAAAATATCAAAAAGGTGAATTGAGTGAAAATGAAAAGAATATTTTATTTAGTTTATTTGATTTATTAAAAAGTTTTGTAAAATCAAGTGATGTAGATTTAAAAGTGGTTTTAAAAGATTTTATTGGTAATAAAACAGTAATTAATATTATTGATGAAATTGTAATGGAATCATTAGAAAACTATTTTAATATGAGTAAATTACGTGAAATTGAAAAAACAAATTATTTGTTGGCTAAAGAATTTATTGATGAATTATTTAATCAATATATAGTTAAATATAATCCTCGTTTTAGTGATAATTATTCTACATATAATTTTGAATCCCAAAAACAGATGATTAAAATAATAGATGCTTTTAATTTTTTGTTTACTTTTTATGCTGATATGAATTTTGTCTTGGAATATATCTATAATGATTTATTAGAGGAATTAGGATTAACACCTAGATTAACTGATTATTGTGTAAAAAAATACGAACAGAATTGTAATTCTATTCGCCAAAATCTGTTTTTTGATCGAATCCGTGAAATAGAAAGAATATTGAAAGAGTAGTTGTGTTTATTTAAAAAGTGATTATCTATTTTGATAATCCTTTTTATTTACAACATAAAAATATTATCTATTATTTTTGGTGAAAAAAAGCTTTACTGCCTGTATAATGAAATGTATTAAAAATGTAAAACTATAATAACTTTAATAGGGGTAGAAAGTAATGAATGATGTTTTTAAAAAGCTGGTGGATGTAATATTTACAAAAATACCTTTTTCTAAAAAAGCAGAAGCAGTTAAATATGATGTTCAAAAAACCTTAGAGAATTTATATGTTCAAGAAAATAAGGAAACTGAAATCAACGGTTTAAAAAATATATTAGCTAAAGTAAATGATATTTATGATGCGGGTAAATTAGCTGGATATAGTGAAACAGAAATTGATGAGTTAAAAGATATGAGCGATTTAAAAGATAAAAAAGCGACTCAAAAGGTTATGAAAAAATATCGAAGAATGATATTGCTTGAATCATTAATAATTATGTTTATGGTTAATTTAATGATTAATATTGCTTATAATTTATTTTTCAATTGTTTATATATTTTAATTTTAGGCATTATTTTATTTTTTGTTGCTAAAAAAAGAAAAAATTATTTAACTGAATATAATTTACTAGAAATAAAATGTGATGATTCGGGTAAAAAATATATTCAATCAATGAATGATAAATATATTAAAAAAGAAATAAATGTAACAGCATTATGTATTATTTTATTAGCTTATTTGATTTTTACTAACAGTTATTCGTATTTAACTTCAGCCTATACAATTAATGATATTTACCAGCAAATCAGTTATGCTAGTACAATAATTGGTTTAGCGGTCTTTTTAGAGTTTAAAAATATCGGGAATCGTAAATTATTTGGTCAATATTTTAATCAAGATAAAGAACATGAATTTCAAGCTCAAATAAAAAAGATAAGTATTTTTTGTTTTATTTATTGGGCTTTAATAATTACATTATTACTGTTGTTTAAAAATAGTGCTACCTATTCTTTAAATTACTTTTTAATTGCAGCAATTATTAATTTAGTTATTTTATTTATCTATAATTTAACGTTAAGAAAACAACTGGTAATTCAAAATATTGTAGTTAATGTTAAAAGGATCGCCCTAGTTAGCCTGTCAGTTATTTTA
Source organism: Thomasclavelia sp. (assembly GCF_017889095.1). GTDB lineage: Bacteria > Bacillota_I > Bacilli_A > Erysipelotrichales > Coprobacillaceae > Thomasclavelia. The sequence continues at coordinate 6,757 of NZ_JAGHEW010000151.1, forward strand.
ATTGTTGGTTATCAGTTTATGTCAATGGATTTTTGGTTGATTCAGCCATATATTAATACCGTTTCACCAATTGAACGAGAAGCTGATGAAATAAGTTATAACGATGAAAATGGTGTTTATACGATTACAACTGAAAAATCTGATTTTAAAATAATGCAGTTAACAGATATCCATTTAGGTGGCAGTGTTTTTTCGTTATCTAAAGATTTAAAAGCATTACAGGCAATCGAAAAATTAGTCAACGTAGCTAATCCGGATTTTATTGTAGTAACAGGTGATCTGGTTTTTCCAATGGGAATTATGTCATATTCATTAAACAATCGTGCTCCCATTGTTCAGTTTGCAGCATTTATGCGTAATCTAGGAATTCCTTGGGCGTTTACTTATGGTAACCATGATACTGAAGCGATGTCGGTTATTACCGATGAACAGTTTGATGAATTATTAAAATCCTTATCATATCGTACATCTAAAAATCTTTTATACCCATATATTCAAAGCGATATCTATGGTCGCAGTAACCAGTTAATTGAAATAAGAAATAGTGATGGGACTTTAATGCAGGCATTATTTTTATTAGATTCTAATGACTATATTCCTGGTGGCAGTTTAAATGAGTATGATTATATCCATGATGATCAAGTAGACTGGTATCAAAAACAAGTAGAAAGATTGTCGAAACAAGAAGGCTATACCATTCCTTCAATGTTATTTTTCCATATTCCATTACAAGAATATCGTGAGGCTTATGAACTCTATGAAGATAATAGTGATGAAGTTACTTATTATTATGGTGAAATCGGAGAAACAATGATCGATAAAATTTGTGCTTCTAAATATCCAAGTAAATTATTTGATACGGCTGTAAAATTAAATAGCACTAAAGCAATGTTTTGTGGTCACGATCATTATAACAATTTATCAGTGGAATATCAGGGAATCAGATTAACCTATGGGTACAGTATTGACTATTTAGCGATGCCAGGGATTGAAGATGATACTAAGCAAAGAGGAGCAACGTTAATTACGATTGCTAAAGATGGCACGTTTACAATTGATCCTTATCGTTTGATTGATATAAGATAAGTTTGATAATAAGAGAAATTTGTTTATGAAATATAAATAAATTTCTCTTTTTGTTTATTTAAATATAAGGATATTTCTAATTGTTCTTTTCCTTATAAAAAGTAGTAAAAAAATAGATGAGTATGACAGATATTGACTTAACTTTATTGATAACTTGTAGTATAATTGATTTTATCAAATCAGGATTTACTAAATCACGATTAGATAAAAGAGGTGAAAATTATGTTTATTGGTAGAGAACGTGAGCTTACATTTTTGGAAAACAAATATAATGATAGAAACAGTCAGTTAATTGTTTTATATGGTAGACGCCGGGTTGGAAAGACAGAAACATTAAGAAAATTTTGCCAAGGGAAACCGCATATCTTTTTTTCTTGTACACAAAGTACAGATAAAATCCAGCTTCAAAAATTTTCACAACAGCTTTTACGTGAAAATATTCCGGCAGGACAATATATTAGAGAATTTGTTGACTGGGAACAGGCTTTTATGGCAATTATGGAATTGCCTTATGGAAATAGAAAAAAATTGATTGTTATCGATGAATTTCCATATATGTGTAAAGGAAATAAAAGTATTCCATCAATATTACAAAATTTGTGGGATATTAAGTTAAAAGACAGCAATGTTATGATTGTTTTATGTGGAAGTGCAATGAGCTTTATTGAAAAAGAATTACTTGCTGAAAAAAATCCTCTCTATGGCAGAGCAACAGGAATATATAAAATGAAAGAAATGGGATTTTATGATGCTATTCGTTTCTTTCCCAATTATTCAGAAATTGATAAAGTGATTGCGTATGCAATTCTTGGTGGTGTACCACATTATCTTAACCAGTTTGATCCTGATTTATCAATTGGGGAAAATATCAAACGAAATATTCTAACAAGAGGTTCAATATTGTATAGTGAGGTTGATTTTTTACTTCATCAAGAACTTAGAGAAACACCTATATATAATTCGATTATAGAGTCCGTTGCCTTGGGAAACACTAAATTAAATGAAATAAGTCAAAAATCACTGGTTGAAGATACATCAAAGACAAGTGTATATTTAAAAAATTTGATTGAATTGGGAATTATTGAACGTGAATTTTCT